>JAKSOD010000031.1 GCA_024405755.1 Clostridia bacterium | reverse complement strand
TTTTTGTCATTTTTTACGAATACATATATTTTTTTGTTTTTTCCTTGACAAGTCAGTTAGTTTGTGCTAACATATATGCGCTGAGTTAGTCAAGACTAACTCAGCGCGATCAAACTGATTATTCTATTTTCATACAGGAGGTGTCAGATGACACTTGACAAACTTCCCATAGGTCACAGTGCCGTAATAACAGCGGTAAACGGCGAAGGCGCGCTTCGCTGTCGTCTGCTCGATATGGGGCTGATCCCTCACACGAAGGTAACACTGCGCAAGGTCGCTCCTCTCGGAGACCCTGTCGAAATACAAATACGCGGATATGAATTGACTCTTCGTATCGAGGATGCACGTCAGATCGCCGTGACAGAAGTTACAGAGGAGAAAGTTTGAAAGAAGGGACCGGTCAAATAAATGATTTTCGCACTTGCAGGAAACCAAAACTGCGGAAAAACCGCACTTTTCAATGTTCTCACCGGCTCGAACGCTCATGTCGGTAATTTTCCCGGTGTCACGGTAGACCAGAAAATAGGTGAACTCAAAGGTCAGAAAGGCTGTTCCGTTGTGGACCTGCCGGGCATCTACTCCATGCGTCCATACACTCAGGAAGAAATCGTCACACGGGATTTCATTATCAACGAAAAACCCGACGGCATCATCAACATAGTTGACGCTATGAATATCGAACGCAACCTTTACCTCACCCTCCAACTGCTTGAACTCCGGGTCCCCACAGTACTTGCCGTCAATATGATGGACGAACTGCGTGCAAACGGCGGAACGATCGACATTGAAAAACTCAGCCTTGAACTCGGCATCCCCGTGGTACCTATCGTGGCAATTAAGGGCGAGGGCGTCTCCGAACTTATCTCAAAAGCAGTTCAGGTCGCAAAAGGCAAAATCCTGCCCGCAAGACAGGATTTCTGCTCCGGCGATTCTCCGTTTCACCGCTGCATTCACTCCGTAATGCATCAGATCGAAGACCATGCCGAACAATCCGGACTTCCGATCAGATTCTGCGCAACGAAGCTTGTTGAAGGTGACGAATCCGTAACGGAAATGCTTGAGCTCGACGAAAACGAACGTGAACTCGTGGAGCACAGCATAATTCAGATGGAAAATGAAGCCAATCTTGACCGCAATGCTGCCCTTGCCGAAATGCGATACACCTTTATTGAAGGGGTTGTCAACGCCTCCGTCGTTAAAGCACATGAAAGCCGCGAGCACCGCCGCTCGGTGGCAATGGACAAGATCCTCACGGGTAAATTCACTGCGATTCCCGTTTTTCTCGGGATAATGTTTCTGATTTTCTGGCTCACGTTTGACGTGATCGGTCAGAATCTTTCCGATCTGCTGTGTCTCGGGATCGACGCTCTGACGGATGTGGTCGATAATGCTCTCACAAATTACGGGATAAACCCGGTGGTACATTCTCTCATCGTTGACGGTATCTTCGCCGGAGTCGGAAGTGTGCTGTCTTTCCTGCCCATAATCGTCACCCTGTTCTTCTTCCTTTCCATTCTTGAAGATACGGGATATATGGCGCGTGTGGCTTTCGTTATGGATAAGCCTCTGCGTAAACTCGGACTTTCCGGACGCAGTTTTGTTCCCCTTCTCATCGGATTCGGCTGTTCGGTCCCTGCTATCATGGCAACAAGAACAGTTTCGTCCGACCGGGACCGTAAAATGACCATTATGCTGACTCCTTTTATGAGTTGTTCCGCAAAAATACCGATCTACGCCGTCTTTGCGGCGGCATTCTTCCCCGATTACAGCGCGCTTGTCATGCTCGGACTGTACTTAACCGGAATGCTCGTGGGGATCATTATGGCACTTATCTTTAAATCCACCGCCTTCCGCGGGAAACCGGTCCCTTTCGTAATGGAACTTCCAAACTACCGTCTTCCCTCCCCCCGCAGCGTCGGTCTGCTGCTGTGGGATAAGGCAAAGGACTTCATTCAGCGCGCTTTCTCCGTAATTTTCATTGCAACGGTCATAATCTGGTTCCTGCAATCTTTCGATACCAAACTCAATTATGTAGGAAATGTTGTCGGCAGTACCGAAAGTCTGCTTGCCATAATAGGCCGTTTTATAGCCGTGATATTCAAGCCTCTCGGATTCGGAGACTGGCGTGTAGTGACTTCTCTGATCTCCGGATTCACCGCCAAGGAGGCTGTGGTATCCACTCTTTCCGTCCTTGTTTGCAACGGGACAGCGGAACTGAAAGAAGTACTTCCTTCTCTCTTCACCGGAATATCCTCTGTCAGTTTCCTCGTTTTCACTCTGCTGTACACACCGTGCGTTGCCGCGGTCGCCGCGATCAGGCGTGAATTCAACTCCCGTCTTGCGACTGTCGGAATCGTAATTCTTCAGTGTTCGGTCGCGTGGTTAACGGCATTTGCGGTATTCCAGATAGGAGGACTGCTGCTGTGACTGTCGGTGACATAATCCTGATTGCCGCCGTCGCCGTATGCCTCGTTCTTGCAGTAATTTTCATTATACGCCGACGGAAGAGAGGCGGAGGATGCTGCCGGGATTGCTCCCGCTGTGCCGGATGCGGTGCGCCGGACAAACCGAAAAAATGAACATAGGGGTGTAAAAAAACTCGATTCCGAGTTTTTTTACACCCCGCATTTTTTATATTCCAAACAGATATGCCGCGGCGTTGACGAGAAAACACGCGGCGAGTCCCGCAGCAGTTGGAATCACCGCCGCAAGAAGCATCATCTTCCGGCTGTCCGTCTCCTTTTTGACAGTCAGCAATGTCGTTGAACACGGCCAGTGCATAAGGGAAAACAAAATGACACAGATTGCCGTGACACCGGTCCAGCCGTTCGCTTCAAGCAATGTTCTCATTCCCGCAAGCTCACCCATTTCCACGAGGCTTCCTCCGCAGGAATACGCCATAAGGATTATCGGCAGAACGATCTCGTTCGCCGGAAGTCCGAGAATGAATGCAGTCAGTATTACACCGTCGATACCGAAGATACGTGCGGCGGGATCGAGAAAATCCGATACAGCGGCAAGGACAGTCAGACCGTTTCCCAACGTCACATTTGCCGCGATCCAGATAATAACTCCCGCAGGAGCAGCAACAGCCGCAGCTCTGCCGAGAACAAAAAGTGTTCTGTCAAGTACGGAACGCACGATCACACGCCCTATCTGCGGCTTGCGGTACGGCGGAAGTTCAAGTGTGAATGACGAAGGCTCCCCCCTCAATAAGGTCGAAGACAGTATCTTGGTTGAAAGAAGGGTAAATCCCACCCCCACAACTATCACTGCCACAAGTGACAGCACCGGAATCACCGTGCTTCCTCCCGCAAAAAAGATCCCGACAAGCGCGATCATTGTGGGAAATCTCCCGTTGCATGGCATAAATGAATTTGTCAGCACCGCAAGTTTTCTTTCCCGCTCCGAATCAATGATCCTGCATCCCGTCACCCCAACGGCATTACACCCAAGTCCCATACACATGGTAAGTGCCTGCTTTCCGCAGGCACGGCAGCAGCAGAACGGACGGTCAAGATTGTACGCTATCCTCGGCAGATACCCCGAATCTTCAAGCAGGGTAAACAGCGGGAAAAAGATCGCCATCGGCGGCAGCATAACTGAAATCACCCAACCGAGCACCCTTACCGCACCGTCAACGACGACCCCGCGCAGCCACAACGGTGCTCCGAGTCTGTCAAACATATTCCCAAGTACACCGCATATCCATCCGAATCCCCGGGAGAGAAGTTCCGACGGATAATTTGCTCCCTCAACACTCAGCCAGAAGATCAGAGCAAGAAGAAGCAGCATTACGGGAAATGCGGTGACTTTCCCCGTCAGAATACGGTCGATTTTCCTGTCACGACCGCACTTGTCGTCATCCTGAGTCCCTACCACCGCCGAGGCAAGTGACGATGCTGTGCGCAGATGTGCCGTTGCAGAGGCATCTTCAAGTTCGGATCTGCCGATGCCAAGATCCGCAAGTTTTTTTCTTGATTCAACGCATATCTTTTCAAGTCTGCCGTCGGCGAAGCTGTCCGGGAAATTCTCTTTTATCGATCGTGTAAGACTCTCGTCACCTTCAAGCAGACGGCGGGCAAGCCAATCGGGAGACGGAATCACATCACTCCTGAAAAAACCGCTTATCTCTCCGACAGCGTCCCGTATCTGTGCCGGTACAACACTGCCATTCTCCGCAGTGCCGTCCTGATCATAAAAGTTGTCGGAATGACTTTTCCCTTTCCCGGTCAGGAGCGTATCAAGGGCGTCGCACAATGATCTCAGCGTTTTTTTCTTATGCGCGGTTACACCCACGACCGGCACTCCGAGGCGGCGGGAGAGTTCTGCCGTATCAATATTGATCCCTCGACTTTTTGCCTCATCCATAAGATTCACGCAAACCACGAGCGACGGGGTGATCTCCCTTATCTGCAAAACAAGATCGAGATTACGCTCAAGGCAGGTCGCATCACAGACTGCCACGGCGGCATCCGCACCGCCGAAACAAATAAAATCTCTCGCAACTTCTTCCTCAGCGGAATGAGCAAGCAGCGAATAAGTCCCCGGCAGGTCAACAAGCACGTAGTCTGCCTTTGCCGTGGAGAACTCTCCCCGCGCACCGCTGACTGTCTTTCCCGCCCAGTTTCCCGTATGCTGATGCATACCGGTCAGGGCATTGAAAACCGTACTTTTGCCTACGTTCGGATTTCCCGCCAACGCCACCGTAAAAACGGGACGTACCTTTTCATCCGCCGTCATAATTTCCCGTCCTCCGCCGTTTCATAACCGCAGACACAATCGATAAGTGCTCCGTCGGTCTTTCTGATTGCTATCACGGCACCGCGGATAAGATACGCCGCAGGATCCCCGCACGGACTTTTTCCGACGCAGCGGACCTCCGTACCCTCTGACAGTCCTATGTCAAGCAGCCGCCGTCTCATCCCGCCATGATGCCTTAGCCGCGCCACTGTTGCTCTCTCCCCAACGGAGAGCGAACAGAGTTTACGCAGACTTTCCCCTATGTGTTCTTCTGAGTATTCTGTCTTTTCCGTTTCTTTTTTCCGCATTTTCAAAACCTTTATTCTCACGCTTTATGCGCTTTTTTGCGGACTTACCGCAATAACAGTATATTCGACAAAAAACGCCGTGACAACAAAAAGGGGTATAAAAAACTCAATAACGAGTTTTTTATACCCCGCCGACATTTGGCTCGGCGGCTGAACACCGCCGTTTTGCCATAAAAACAGAGTTAAATCCATCCTCGTTTCAAGGCAAAAACGCCAATGTCGCTTCAAAAGCAGTGGCTCCTGACCACTGCTTTTGAGTGGCTGTAAAAAAGTATTGACTTTTTTAACACCCACAAAAAAATGCAGTATCAGAAAAGTTTGATGTTATGTGCTTTTACGAAATCTTTCAGATAGAAGAAATAGAACAACACAAGAGCAACAGACAGAAGCGCACAGACGATCACGAAAATGATATGTTTTTTCGTGAGCACAAGTTTATCCTGCTCCTTGGGTATGATGTTCAGTGATTTGAGTGCCGGCAGGAAAGCCGACAGCACCATAATAATCAGAACACCTTCAAGCGGGAAAAGCACAAGATTCTTTACCACGCGGACAAGGTTGATGATATTATACGCCTCGGCGGCATCCGCGCCGGTAAAGAAATACATTGACCATTTGACAAAAATCGAAGTCAGAATAATATTGCAGAAGAGGTTTACGGAGAATTTTGCCGATATCGTTCTCGTAACGGTAAGTTCCCGCCGCCACAGAAACAACCCGAAAATGAATGAACTTGACATTTCAACTAAAATGAACGGCAAAAAATACCCGGCGAACCCTTCCACAGCACAGCCTACGGTGTCGCTTACGGCACCGACCATAAGTCCCATCAGAGGACCGTAAACGATCGAACCGAGAGCATTGACATAACAGTCAAATGAAAGTTCAAGTCCTGCGGCAAGCGGAATCTTGAATAGCTTCACGGTAACGCGCAGAGCTACGATCAGAGCCGCAAACACAAGAGAACGTGTGGATTTCATCTCGGATGCGGCGGTGCTCCAATATTCACGGCTGAATACGGAACAAGTAAGCGGACGTTTGACGGTTTTGGTACTCATAATAAAAAGCCTCCTTTGATTACAGAAGACCCTGTTGATACAAAGGAAGCAACTCCTATGCACAGCGGGATGCGGAAGACGTACCGCGTCGGGCGCCCCCGATCTTCGTCCGCCCGGCAACTCCCCGTCCGACCGGCACTTCACGCACGTCTGCCTACTCTGTTTTTATTCCGGAAAACACCGGAAACTGAATTGAAATGATTATATCATATTGCCGCTGAGATTGCAAGATGATTCCGAAAAAAATCTTCATTTTTTTGATTCGCTTGACTTTTCCGCTTATTGCTGATATAATATGAAGGCAGGCAGCATTGAATAATTCAATTTTCGCTGCGGTGAGTTCGTGACCATCCTCACCGAAATAAAAACTACGGAGAACAATCGTGAAAAAATCTGACCGTCATAATCATACAGTTTTTCTTTGCTCAGGTGCCATGATCGCGGCACTTTACGTCATTCTGACGTGGATATCCGCCGCCGCGGGACTATCCTCAGGAGTGATCCAGTTCAGAATATCGGAATCTCTCTGCATACTCGCGGTATTTACCCCCGCAGCGATCCCCGGAATGACGCTCGGCTGTCTTATCTCGAATCTGCTCACCGGATGCGCCCTCTATGACGTGATCTTCGGGACTCTCGCAACACTCGCAGGAGTCTTGGGAGTCCGGCTTATGCGTCGGCTGCCTTATCTTGCTCCATTGCCGTACGCTGCCGCAAATACGGCTGTCATACCTTTCGTCCTTGCATTTGTTTACGGAAGTAAAGGCTCTTTGCCATATTTTTTCTTAACAGTCGGCATAGGAGAGGCGGTTTGCGGATGGATCGGCGGCGTGATCCTTTATATTATCTTACGCCGCACTCCAATTGAAAAGATGAAAAATGGGATGTAAAAAACTCGTAAACTGTTTTTTACATCCCATTTTTTGACTATTCGCAGTCAACGTCAAGTTGAGTGAATTTGGCGGCGGCAAGAATCGTACTGTCAACTGTATCGAAGCGAAATCTGCCCGAAAAATCATAAACCGAACGCCATTCTCCGGTTTTCATCACATATACCTCAACGGCAAAGGAGTATCCGCTTCCTTCATTTGGACGGAAGATGAACAGACGGAATCTGTCGTCGTACATCCGGCACTGCCGTACTATCTCACCGTATTCCGCGGCTGCCGGGGCAGACTCACGGGTCTTCAAAGCTGCACGGGCAGTCTTTTCGATAAGGATTTCATTAAGTTCCGCTCTGCCTTTTTCCATTTCTGCCAGAAGGAAAATTGAAAACGCGGCGAGTACCGAATCACAAATCATAAATACCGTAAACGCCATGTCTTCGCTCATTACGGCTCCGCCCTCTCTGCCCTCGTCCGACAGTGCGGGTACTGTGAATACATTTGCAAATATCAGAATCACGACAATAACGGATAAAACCGCCGTAACCGTGTTTTTCTTTTTCGTCCGACGGTGGCGGCTTTCGAGTTCCTCATCCGTCAGTTTCGCGTAGAGTCTTACCGGAACACCGTTTTTCCGCAGTGCGCGGTACAGATCTCCCGCGTTCTGAACAGGCGGAAGACGGTATTTTTTCTTTCCCGTCAGTATCACGACAGAACGTCCGCGGACAGCGGATCCGTCGATTTTTGCCGTTTCAACGTCAATATGTGAAAACAGTCCCCATTCTGCCAAAAGCCTTCCGCTGTCAAACTCAACCGTTGCATCTTTGGTCCTTACGAGCATACCGATGGAACAAAATCCGCCCACGAGTCCTCCGAGAGCAATACAAATACATAAGACCGCATCCTCCACACTGCCAGCTTTGAATGAATTCACCGCGTCGATCCCGAAGCGAACGGTCATAATGCTTGCTGCTCCGAGGCACATTATCCAGAATATGAGTCCCGCTTTTGACTTATATATCTTTCCGCTGACTTTATTATCGTCAAATGATCCGAATCTGTTGTTATCCATTTTTACCTGTAATAAACGTAATATACTATTATTGTCCGTTCGCTGCCGCCGTGTTCAAGATCGGGAGCCGTCAACACCACGCCGTCCTTGGACAGAAGTTCCCACGCCTGAAGTTCATCCACGTCACAGCGGAAAAGAACATCCGACGAGGCAAAAACGATAAATTCACCGTTTCTGATGCTGAGACTGCCTTCCTTGCCGATCACTTCATCCACGTCATCACGGCGTTCCGTGACATAACGTATCCGGTGTCCGGCTATTCGTTCCGCCATTTCCCTGCGGTAGCGTTTACTCGAAGGATCGTCTTTCTTTTTGAAAATCTTATTAAGAATTCCCATTTTTTCTCCGGTTTTTTCGATTTTTCTGTGTTTTTACTCTTCGGCTTTTTCACGGATGATCACAAAATCCTCTGCCGGTACCGTAACCGTACTGTCGGTTTTTCTGCCCGTGATGAGATTTTCAGAGCCTTGAACAACGTCGAGAATTCGCTCTTTTTCGTCAAGGTTTGCACAGACGACAATGCGAACGCCGTCTTTTTCACGTTCATACTCAATATAACCGCCATCTGTCCTCCTCAGGCGGAAATCTCCTCCGTCAAAAACGGGATTCTCGCGTCGGATCTTCCCGAGTCTGCGGTAATGCCGCAGAAGTCCTTCGTCAGGTGCCGACCAGTTCATAGGTCTGCGGCAGAAAGGATCGCCAAGTCCTTCCATACCGGTCTCGTCGCCGTAGTACACACACGGAAATCCGAATACTGTGTATTGGATCGCGGAAATCACTCGCAGAAGACGAATTCCGAGACGTCTTCCCCTCTCTCCGAGGCGGAATTCGTCGAGAACGACATTGCTTTCCTGCATTTCCACCTGTCTCACGCCTTCGGGATCTCCGAGGACAGACAGTATCCGCTCCGTATCGTGCGTGCCGATTATATTCATAAGTACGGCACAGACCTGTGGAGGATAAGACGACCATAGTTCGGTAAGTGTTGCTCCGAGACTTGCCGCATCCCGTCTTTGCGCAAATTCAAGCAAAGACGAGCGCAGGGGATAATTCATTACGCTGTCAAGCTGACCTCCGCGGAAATATTTCCGTCTTTTCCCGTAGGAAACCTTATCCGCGGCGTTTTCCCAGACTTCGCCGACAATAAAAGAATCGGGATCGGCACGCCGCGCGGTGCGCCGCAATTCATCCAGAAACTCGTCGGGAAGTTCGTCGGCAACATCAAGCCGCCAACCGTCAACCCCCTCTTTGATATATTTTTCAACCACGCCCCCCGGTCCGACAAGAAAATTGCGGCATCCGGTATCACGCAGATTGAGTTTCGGCAGTATTTTTATGCCCCACCAACTCTCGTAATCGGTATTCCCATCAGCATCCGTACGGAAGTGAAACCAATTATGGTAAGGGGATTTTTCGTCGGAAGCAGGCAGTCCGTATCTGCCGTAAGCGTCGAAATACACACTATCGTCGCCGGTATGATTGAAGACACCGTCGAGTATCACTCTGATCCCGAGTTGATGTGCTTTATCGAGAAGATTTTGAAGAGCCTTGTCTCCTCCGAAACCTTCGTCAACGTGCAGATAGTCTGATGTATCGTATTTGTGATTGCTGTAAGCATCAAAAATCGGCGAAAGATAAATCACACTTACTCCGAGAGATGAAAGATACTGAAGTTTTTCCGCCACTCCCCACAGATTACCGCCGAAAAACACATTGTTTTTTACGTTTCCGCCGCGTATTGCCGCGTACTGCAATTTTCCTTTTTCCCAATTTTCGTTTAGTTCGGAATCAGGTCGGTAACGCACTTTTCCTTCCCCGCGGAAAAATCTGTCCACAAAAATGTGGTACATTACTCCGCCGCCTGCCCAATCCGGCACTTTATATGCCGGATCGTAAACGAATAAGCGGAACTGTCTTGCCGACGAGGAAGAAAACGTGAAATTAACATTGTCCTTACTGTCGGAAAAGAGAGTATCAAGTCCGCGCGGGAAAATATATTCAAAATAAAACAGTGCCGACGTGTCTTCGCCGCATATTTCAGCGGTTTCAAGAGTCAGCCGGTAAACGTCGGTCACGCCGTCGGAAGACGTAAAAATAAAAGGCAGGTCATGGGCGGATCCGTCAACATGTTCTTCTCCCGCCGCCTCATTGTCGCGCCAAATGCGCATGACGAGAGCAGACGACGCAAGTGTACGCGGGAGACGGGCAGTAAATGTTATTACCGCGTTCTTCGGGAACGCGCCTCTGTATGTAGCGTCTTTCCCGTCGTATTCCTTCGTTATCCGGGGCACTTGCGGAGTCTCGGATACTGAAAATTTCGGAAGCATATTTCAGACATTCCTCCGGTAGGAAGCGTTTCTTACCGTTCCGACGGGACTTTACCCGTCGGAACGGATTATTATTCAATCTTTTCTCGTGAGTCTGTTGATTCCCCAGATCCTCTCGGCGTACTCCGAAACTGCACGGTCGGCAGCAAAGAACCCGCCCTTGGCAATATTCACAAGGGACTTGCGTGTCCATTCCTCGCGGTCGAGGTAATCGCGATACATTCTTTCATGCATCTGATTATAGGAATCAAAATCGGCAAGGCACATATAAGGGTCTGCAACTCCCTGACCTGAGAGCAGATATGCGGCGATATCGGAGAAGGACTCTCCGTTGAAACCGACGTTCAGTCTGTCAACGATACGGCGCAGACGGTCATTTCTCGCATAATACAGAGCGGAATTGTAGCCGGCAAGCCACAGGTTATCAACGTCGGCAGCGGTAAGACCGAAAATGTAGATATTTTCGCTGCCCACAGCCTCCTGCATTTCAACATTCGCTCCGTCAAGAGTTCCGATAGTAAGAGCTCCGTTGATCATAAGTTTCATACATCCGGTACCGCTTGCTTCCTTGCCTGCAAGGGAGATCTGTTCGCTGATCTCCGCCGCGGGAACAAGAGCCTCAGCGGTGCTGACGTTATAGTCTTCGAGGAACAGCACACGCAGTTTCTCACGAACGCGGGGATTTGCGTCGATCTCACGTGAGAGCATACAGATAAGCTGGATTATACGCTTGGCAAGTTGATATCCGGGAGCTGCTTTCGCACCGAAAATATATGTGCGGGGGTAAATATCGCTGTCGGGATTATCAAGCAAATCAAGGTAAATTCCGATAATGTTCATCACATTCAGCAGCTGACGCTTATACTCGTGCAGGCGTTTGATCTGAACATCGAACACGGAATGAGTATCTATGCTGACACCCGTATGCGAATAAACATAATTCGAGAATGCTATTTTGTTCTCGTGCTTTATGGCACGCAGACGGTCAAGGACTGCGGGGTCGTTCTTGCAGTCGAGGAATTTTTCAAGCTGTTCGGGATCGTGGCGGTACCCATCTCCGATCGTATCGTCAAGCAGTCCGGCAAGTCCGGGGTTGGAATAGCAAAGCCATCTGCGGTGAGCAATACCGTTGGTGACATTGGTGAAACGCTCGGGGTACATACGGAAGAAATCCTTGAAAATCGACTCCGTAAGAATGCCGGAATGAAGTTTTGACACACCGTTGACAGTATGTGATCCGATAACGGCAAGATTTGCCATATGGACCTGACCGTAACTGATGATACTCATAGCGGAAATGCGGTTCCAGTTTCCGGGGAAACGATCCCATGCCTGTCGGCAGAATCTCTCGTTTATCTCCTTAATTATCATATAAATTCTGGGCAGACGGAAACGGAAATTATCCTCATTCCACTTTTCAAGTGCCTCAGGCATTACCGTATGGTTGGTGTAAGACATGGTACGCACTGTGATATCCCATGCCTGATCCCATGAGAATCTGTAATCATCAATCAGAATACGCATAAGTTCCGGGATACACAGAGACGGATGAGTATCGTTGATATGGATAGCGACCTTTTCGGGCAGATTGTCAAGCCTGCCATAAACAGCCATATGGTCGCGGACTATGCTCTGAACAGATGCTGAAACAAGGAAATACTGCTGAGTCAGGCGAAGAAGTTTGCCTTCTGTGTGGTTGTCGGAAGGATAAAGGACCTTTGAGATTATCTCCGCGCTGTTGCTTTCCTCAACCGCACGGGTATACTGTCCCTGAGTGAAAAGTCCCATGTTAAAGGAACGGAGATCGCGGGCACGCCACAGACGCAGGCGGTTTGCCGCTTCGGAGTCGCCTCCGGATATCATCATATCGTAAGGCACTGCCTCCACGTCCTCGGTATCAACGTACTTGATCTCACATCTGCCGTCGATCCACTGTTCCTCAACTCTGCCGCCCATACGGACAGTAAAGCATCGGTCGGTACGCGGAACAAGCCATACCTCTCCGCCGGGAAGCCAGACGTCGGGCAGCTCGATTTGCAGTCCGTCAACGATCTTTTGCTTGAAAAGACCGTATTCGTAGCAAATGGAAAATCCGTATGCGGAATAATCAAGAGAAGTCAGGGCGTCCATATAGCAAGCGGCAAGGCGTCCGAGTCCTCCGTTGCCGAGTCCGGCATCAGGTTCGCATTCGTAAAGTTCGTCAAGTTCAAATCCCATTGACGCAAGAGCCTTGCCGTACTTTTCCGCGAGTCCGAGGTTGTGCAGATTGGTCTTCAAAGATCTGCCGAGCAGAAACTCCATGCACATATAATAGACCTGCTTCTCACCCTCGCGGTTGACGCGGTCTCTGAACTCTACACGCTTCTCGGCAAGAATATCCTTGACTGTCTGAGCGACCGCCTTATAGACCTGTTCCTTTGACGCTTCCGCGTAGGAAACGCCGTACTGACGGGAAAGTTTCTGTTCAATATTTGCTTTTATCTCCGCGTCACTCATATTTTTGTAGTCAATACTGTTGTTCACTTATGTGTTCCGTTCCTTTCGTACGAAAAATGCGGTTTTATGCTCTTACGCAAGTCTTTCGTAAAGAGCGATATATTGCTTGGCGGACGAGTTCCATGAGAAATCCGTCTGCATGATCTTTTTTATGAAACGCGGTCTGCGGCGGGTGTCACGCCAGAGTCCGACGGCAGCGCAAGTGCGCTCATAAAGTTCTCCCGAGTCATAATTGGCAAAAGTGAATCCATTGCCCATCATCTTGCCGTCGTTTTCCCAATATCCGTGGATAGAATCGGCAAGACCGCCGGTTTCGCGCACCACGGGAATTGCCCCGTATCTCGACGCAATCATCTGTGACAGTCCGCATGGCTCACTCTTTGACGGCATTACGAAAATATCGGCAGCGGCATAAATACGCTTTGAAAGATCACGGTCGTATGTGATAAGAGCACGTACCTGATCCGGAAACTCATGTTCAAGTCCCCGGAAGAAGTTCTCATATCTTGCCTCTCCCTTTCCGAGAACCACAAACTGCGCACCGGTGTCCCATAGGATCCCGCGAAGTGACGCTTCCACAAGGTCGAGTCCTTTGTGAGATGCAAGACGGGAGATAACCGCAATCAGTGGTGTTCCGGGATCGTCGGGGAGATTAAGATCACGCCGCAGAGACGAACGGCATTCACGCTTTCCCGTGATTGAGGAAGCGGAATAATTCTTGGCAAGAACCGGATCGGTCTCGGGGTCATAATAAACATAATCGATCCCGTTGAGGATCCCGCACACCTTGCCTGCGTGGCGTCGCAGAACGTGATAAAGTCCGTGAGAATATTCGGGAGACATTATCTCGTCAGCGTATCTCGGGCTGACTGTGGTCACAAGATCAGCGCACTCGATTGCACCCTTCATAAGGTTGATACATCCGTCATAAGCCACGGTCTCCTTATCCTTGTTGTCAAGAGAAAACACGTCGCCGAGAATATAGAAATCGTACTGTCCCTGGTATTCTATATTATGAATGGTGAATACACGGCGGATCGCAGCATACCGCGGATCCGCGGAATACTGCTGACGGAGATATACCACAGTCATTGCAGCCTGCCAATCGTGTGCGTGCAGAATATCAGGGAAAAAATTCACCTGCGGCATCATCTGAAGCACAGCAGAACAGAAGAAGGCGTACCTTTCTCCGTCGTCGTACTGTCCGTAGAGAGTATCACGGGCAAAATAGTATTCATTATCAATGAAATAGTATTTTACTCCCGCTTTTTCAAGGCTCAGCACACCGCAATAGAGCTGCCTCCATGCAAGCCCCACGGTGAATACCGCCTCGGTCTTCATCTCGGAACGGAATTTTTCACCTACCGCACTGTAAAGCGGCATTACTACACGGACATCAAGTTCACGGTCTGCCGCCGCAAGAGCGGTGGGCAAAGAGCCGAGGACGTCTCCGAGTCCTCCGGTAGCGGCAAAAGGCATAACTTCGGCGCCGACAAATAAAATTGATTTTTTCATTTCAGAATCTTTCTTTAAGTGTTTTCTTATTCATCCAAAAGCGGCTCAGACCATGAGTCCTTTGCCGATAAAGAACGGCATACTGCTGTGTCCCGAGAGCATTCTTTCATCTCTGATGACGGCATTTTTGTCGGTGACAACGCAGTTCAGAGTTACATTCTGTCCGACACACGTATCTTGCATAAGAATGGAATTTGTGACTTTCGACCCACGTCCTATACGGACACCGCGGAAAAGAACGCAGTTTTCGACTTCCCCCTCAATTACGCATCCGTCGGCGATAATGGAATTCTTTACGGTTGATCCGTTTCTGTACGCCGTGGGAGCCGAGTTGCGGACCTTGGTATAAATCGGCCTGTCTTCCACGCCAAACAGAGCGTGTCTGACATCGTTATCCAGCAGTTTCATGGAGCAGTCGAAATACCCCGGAAGAGAACTGATTATTGAATAGAATCCGTCGAAACGGTAGGCACGGTAGTTTGCCTTTCCGATATCGCGTGACAGTATATCCTTGAAGAAACTGCTGTATCCGTGAGCGGCGGCATCCATAAGAACGCCTACGAGGTATCTGCGGTTTATGACCATGATATTTGTGAAGACTTCCACCTCACCGGTCATATCCGGTGTATAACCCGCGATATCGATCAGACGGTCATTCTCATCAACGGTAACAACCGAATGACGTGATGACAAGGTCCCACAGTTATCGATTTTCTTCGTTACCACAGTCAGATCTGCTCCGGTTTCTTCGTGACGGCTGATGACGTCGTGGATGTCGATATTGCATATTGTATCGCAGTCCGAAAGGACAAGCACATCCTCTGTACTGCGTGTGATGAAGTTCATAACTCCGAGCATTGCCTCAAGCCGGGTGGTATAAAGTGACCCGGGACCCTTCGCGTCATATGCTGTAATAAAGGGCGGCAGGATCTTGATTCCTCCGGAACGTCTGGCAAGGTCCCAGTCCTTTCCGGTACCGATATGGTCAAGCAGTGATTGATAATTGTAGTGGGTGATAATTCCGATTTTACTGATGCCGGAATTCACCATATTTGACAGTGCGAAATCTATCAGTCTGTAACGTCCTCCGAATGGAACACTCGCCATTGTACGCAGACGGGTAAGTTCGGGTAAGCTTTCGTCGTGAATATTCGAGAAAATTAGTCCGGCGGCTGTCATTTCAGTATCCTCCTTTTTGTTCCAAAGGTTTTTCAATCGGGATCGAGCATCGCACCGGGTGCGATCTGCTCGTTGTCTGCGACCCTGACGCCGGCTCCGATAACGGCAATTCCGACGCCATCACCGCGGTCCGCACCCACACGTGCGTTTTTACCGACGGTGACTTCCGAATCAATTATCGAATAACGGATCTCGGCACCTTCACAAACGGTCACGTCGCTCATGATCACAGAGTCGATCACACGGGCACCGGGCATCACGCGCACACCGGGACCAAGCACGGATCCGCGAACTTCGCCGTATATTTCACATCCTTCTGTAACAGAAGAATTTGATACCATACCCTCTTTGCCGATAAAATGCGGAGCGCACGCTTCATGACGTGAGTAAATACGCCATTTGTCGTCGTTGAGTTGGAGTTCCGGATGTTCTCCGAGCATATCCATATTGGCTTCCCAGAGGGAAGCGATCGTTCCCACATCCTTCCAGTATCCGACGAAAGGATAAGCAAACATCTTCTCACCTGCCGCAAGCATGGCGGGGATCACGTTCTTCCCAAAATCGTTGCTCGACTGAGGATCTTTTTCGTCTGCTTCAAGATAAGAGAACAGTTTTTTCTTATTGAAGATATAAATACCCATTGACGCTTTGGTACTGTCCGGATTTTTCGGTTTTTCAGAGAATTTCCAGATACTACCGTCGTCACGTGTACTCATAATACCGAATCTGCTTGCTTCTTCAAGCGGAACGTCGATAACGGCAATGGTGCAGTCTGCCCCGCGGCGCTTGTGGAACGCCAGCATGGCTGAATAGTCCATCTTATAAATATGGTCTCCGGACAGAACTATGACGTAATCCGGATCGTATCTGTCGATAAATTGCATATTCTGATAAATGGCATTGGCAGTACCGCGGTACCAGTCCGCACCGTCTCTGCCCTGATAAGGCGGAAGGATCTTCACGCCTCCGAAAGTACGGTCAAGATCCCAGGGCAGACCATTGCCGATGTAGTCATTGAGCAGCAAAGGCTGATACTGGGTCAGGACTCCGACGGTATCAATGCCAGAATTCACACAGTTTGAGAGAGGAAAATCAATAATTCGGTACTTCCCGCCGAAAGATACCGCGGGCTTGGCAAGTCGTGAGGTCAGCACGTAAAGACGGCTTCCCTGTCCGCCTGCGAGGAGCATTGCAACGCATTCTTTTTTCTTGAACATTGCCGGTTATTCCTTTCATTTTTCGGTCTGCACCGCGTCAGAACCAACGCGGTGTCCGGACCTTATTATTTTCCTGTGAATTATATTTTGCTTTTTTACGGATTATTCTTTAGTTTGGGCAGAAGAGCGTTTTCTTCGCCCTGCCGCACAATTTTTTGTCTTTTCCCCCGTTATATCCGCTTTTTTCGTGTCAGCCGTCGCATTATTCACCGCTGCCGTTTGATGCACTTTGGCAGGTTCCGGCTCCGCCTTTTCAAGGCGGAAAATGAGTCCGCCGAGCGGCGGAATACGGAGGTTAAGAGAGTTATTATACCCGTGAGCCTCCACGTGATCCGTGTGAAGTTCACCGTGCGTGACACCGCCACCGCCGTATTTCATGTCATCGGAAGAGATGAGTTCCCGCCATACTCCGCGGACGGGGACGCCCACGCGGAATTCGGGGAAATAAACGGGAGTGAAATTTATTACAACAAGCACTCTGCTTCCGTCACCGGCGATGCGCAGATATGAGATCACACTGCCGTCGCGGTTGTCGGCATCGACCCACTTGAATCCGTCCCATGAGGTATCTCTCTGCCAAAGTTCGGGGGAAGCAAGATAAAGATGATTCAGATCCGCGACAAAATTCTGCAGTTTTGCATGCATTTCGTAGTCAAGCAAAAACCACTCGACCGATCCGGCATAGTCCCACTCGCGGAACTGACCGATCTCACTGCTCATAAAGAGCAGTTTTTTGCCCGGATGCGTCATCATATAAGTCATAAACGCACGTGTTCCCGCAAATTTCTGTCCGTAATCTCCGGGACAGCGGTCAAGCAGGGATTTCTTGCCGTGTACCACCTCGTCGTGAGATATCGGAAGCATATATTTCTCGCTGAAAGCGTACATCATTGAAAACGTGATCTTTTCGTGATGATATTTGCGGAAGATCGGATCCATTGACGTATAAGACAGCACGTCGTTCATCCAACCCATATTCCATTTATAAGTGAAGCCAAGACCGTCACGGTCAAATGTCGTGATATCCGCCCACGCGCTCGATTCCTCAGCGATCATCATGACGCCCGGATAATCGTGTGCCATTGATCCGTTGAGTTTACGGAAGAACGCCATGGCTTCAAGGCAGCGGTTGTCACCGTATACGTTCGGGATCCACTCACCCGGCTTTCTGTCGTAGTCAAGGTACAGCATTGACGCCACTGCATCTACTCTGAGTCCGTCGGCGTGATATACTTCAGCCCAGAAGTGAGCATTTGAGATCAGAAAAGACTCGACTTCATTTCTTCCGACATCAAATCTCCGTGTCCCCCAGCCGGCGTGTTCCATACGGTCAGCTCCCTGATACTCGTATAGCGGTACTCCGTCAAATTCGTAAAGTCCGTGGGCGTCTTTGGGAAAATGTGCCGGCACCCAGTCAAGAATGACTCCGATCCCCGCTTCGTGCATTGAGTCCACAAAAGCGCAGAAATCACTCGGAGAACCGTGACGTGCGGTTGGAGCATAATAGCCGGTAACCTGATAACCCCATGATCCGTCAAACGGATGCTCCATCACCGGAAGCAGTTCAATGTGAGTATACCCCATGCGCTTGACATAAGGTGCGAGTTCGCGGGCAAGTTCGCCGTAACTCATGACCGTGCCGTCGGGATGACGCATCCATGAGCCGAGGTGCAGTTCGTAGATGTTCATGGGCAGATCGTACTCACGTGCGTTCGGTCTTGCCGCCATCCATCCGGCGTCATGCCATTTGTAGTCGGTCGGCATATCGCAGACAACAGACGCAGTTTCGGGGGGAAGTTCGCAGGCAAAAGCGTACGGATCAGCCTTATACAGCCGCATGCCGTCCGAGGCCGTTATCAGATATTTATATCTCGTTCCGTCGGGCATATCCGGAAGAACAGCCTCCCAGACTCCCGCGTCGGTCACACGGCTCATGGGGTTCTCACCGCGCCACATATCAAAATCACCCGTAACGGATACTGCCGCGGCATTCGGTGCCCAGACGCGGAATATGAGTTTTACCCCATCATCACTCTGCGTTCTGTGGACTCCGAGATATTCGTATGCGGAAAAATTTGTTCCCTGATGAAACAAATACGCCGCAAAGTCGTCTCTTTTTTCTGCTGACACGGTATTTTCTCCTTAGGATAATAATATCTATTTTTATTATACAACATTTTAAATGTAAAATCAATCATTAAATCGCCATATTTATTATTATTATATTTATTTGATTTATTCACGCAAAGAAAAATATGGGGCTGTAAAAAAGTCAATACTTTTTTACAGCCACTCAAAATCAGTGGTCCGGAGCCACTGCTTTGGATGCGACATTGGCGTTTTTGCCTTGAAACATGGATGGACTTTACTCTATTTTCAGGGCAAAACGGCGGTGTTCTGCCGCCGAGCCAAATGTCGGCGGGGCTGTCTCACTTACGTGATCCAGCCCCGCAAATCCTGCTCGGCAAATGAAA
>JAKSOD010000030.1 GCA_024405755.1 Clostridia bacterium | reverse complement strand
CCCAAATAATAAAGGCAACACCGCACAATTCACGGCTTACGCCTTGACGGCGCATATGCTTGCATCTTTTCCGTCATACTTCACAAAATTTCGTTGAAATAGAGAAACTATTCCTTCCTCATTTTGTATCGTCTGACGAAAAATCTGACGGCGCATCTGCACCGCCAGAATTGTGCGGTATTGCCTAAAAAAACATCTGTTTTCGGAGCCAAAACGGCGAATTTCATTTGCCGAGCAGGATTTGCGGGGCTGGATCACGTAAGTGAGACAGCCCCTTTTTCCCCATATCAGGAATTTGCGCCGTGGCGGCAGACCGCCACGGCGCTGAAATTTCACCTATTCAGATCAATACTGTTTGCTGATCTTGTCGAGGGTTTTCTGTACAAGAGAAATGTCGTATTTCTTCTGTGCGTTTCCGAACCAGTCATCAAGTTCGGAATTGATGACGTCGTTCTTGGCTGAATTGTACCAGAACTGTTCGCCGTCGCCTGCGAAATAAATAATGTGGTATCCGTAGGTCGTCTTGACGATTTCGACGTCGCCTTCCTTGCGGTCACCGTCGAAGATCCAGTCGTTGAACTCGTTAACCATCTGTCCTTCGGTTATGTTCTCGTAAAGAACATTGCTGTCGTCGGTATATTCTTCACCGAGAGCCTTGAATGCATCGAGGGTTTTTTCGCCCTTGTTGTAGAGATCGAGAACTTTCTCGGCTTCAGCCTTTGCGGCATCGTCGGACTCATACTTGGAGTTTTTGCCGGTAGCGAAGAGAATATGAGCGGCGTTCTTTGTCAGAGATTCATCACGTCCGGAGGTACGGGTGACGATCACGGCGGTATAAGTGGCGGTGGTGTCGCCCTCGTCAGATATAACGGTGGTATCATTCAGAGCACGGCCGTCGGCAAAGAGCCATTTTTTGAGATCTTTGGTGTCATCGGCAGAGGGATCTGCGTATGCGACAGCCTCAACGGGCAGTGTGATGTACTCTTTGTGGAGATCCTTGTGGAGAGAGAGGCGTGCGGCGGCGCAGGCTGCTGCGTATGCGGTTTCGTCGGTGGGGTTGTCCTCTTCAACGATTTCTTCCGCAACGGGCTCCTCGGCGATATGTTCCTTGATATAGTCGATAGCCTTGGTGACGTCTTCATCCTTCATGGTCTTATAGGCGTCGGCATCCTTGAGGGTGAGTTTTTCGATTTCCGTGGTGTAGTATTTGGCAAGAGATGTCTTGGCGTCAAGATCCTCGATCATAACGTCAACGGCGATCTTCTTGAATTCGTCTGCGGTTTTTGCCTTGGCGATCTTATCGGCGAGTGCCTTCTTGGCTTCTTTTGCCTTTGCGTATTCTTCTTTCTGAGCGTCGGTAGCCTCGGAGTTATCCCCGGTATCGAGTTCGGCGGTCAGTATGTACTGGACCGTGTCGGCTGTGAGGAAATCTTTTTCATGCTCATCGTAGTATTTGTTGATTTTTTCTTCATTGACGCCTGCTTTGATCTCTTCGGTGATCTTATTGTAGCAGTCGGAGGCGAGCGTCTGGATTTCAAGAGCCTGACGGAGAGTCTTGACATTCATACCGTTGCCGTAGATAGCGGCGAGGTAACCGGCGGTGGAGTAGCCGGCGCTCTTGGCGGAGGCTTCGATGGTTTCGACGGTGGAGTCGATATCGGCTTTTTCCTCGTCGGTGAGTTTCATTCCGCGTTCGACAGCCTCGTTGTAAAGAACGACGAGCTGTTCGACTTCGGAGGAAACGGTGCTCATAAGGTAATCGGCGTAGGTGGTGTCGCCGTCACCAATCTTCTGCTCGTGCAGAGGACGGGAGGTATCAATGCCGTAGTACTGTGCGTACTGCATGAGTGACTGATACTCGGTGGCGTAGAAATAAGTCATAAGTGTTCCGTTTACGTCTATATGTTCTGACTTCACGGCTTTGTTCATCTTGTTGAGCAGACCGGTGGAGAATACCACGGTGATGACAATGAAGAAGGCGAGTACGAGCGCGACGGCGGCGGTGGAGATCGCTATTATGCGCTTTGTCTTTTTCTCGCTTTTCTTTGCAGCGGAGGACGGTGCTTCAAGCACGTCAACTGCTCTCTGGATTCTTGCTCTGTTACCTTTTCCCATTTTGTTCTGAACCTTTCCGGCGGCTGCCACGCGGACGGGAAGTCCCCGTAGGCAGCCGCAAATTTCCGTTTTTTCCGGTTTTTTGCTTTTCCTTTTTCCGGCGGATGCCGGATGCATCCCTATCGTAATGCAATAAGTCAAACTATATTATATCTTTTTTAGACATCCGATATATGAACGCAAAATGAATATAATACAAATTTTTCGTGTCCGAGCGTATTAAAGTTCGGTAATGAGGGGAATTACTATGGGATTGCGGCCTGTACGTGATACAAGCACTTTTAAAACTTCACGGCGAACGCGTTCTTTGAGGCTTTCCATATCAATATTGGAATATTTACTTCTTCGCTCGATGGAGTTTGTGAGTTCTTCCGCGGCTGCAAGTTTGGCCTCGTAGATCAGATCTTCGGAGTCGGGAACGTAGACGAATCCCTTCGAGATGATTTCCGGTGCCGTGATGATGAGGTGGGCGGTCAGATCAACGGATGCGAAGACAATAACGATACCGTCTTCTGACAGATGCTTTCTGTCACGGAGGACCGCGCTTCCGATATCTCCCACGCCGAGGCCGTCGATCAGAGTTCTGCCGGCGGGAACGGTTTCTCCCCATCCGGCGGAATTCTTGCCGATTTCGAGCACCCGTCCGAGTTCTCCGACGAATATACGGTCGGCGGGCGTGCCCATAAAGAGGGCAAGATCACGGTTTGCGCAGAGATGACGTTCTTCTCCGTGAACGGGCATGAAGTATTTCGGTCTGAGGAGTGCCTGCATGAATTTCAGTTCTTCGGCGCAGGCGTGTCCCGAGGCATGGACTCCGAAGAAGATCCCGTCGTATATGACCTTGATGCCGTTGTGGGCAAGTTCGTTGATTATGCGTCCGATCAGTTTTTCATTGCCCGGGATCGCGGAGGACGAGAGAACGACCACGTCCTGCGGACCGAGAGTGACCTGAGAATGATCATTGAATGCCATGCGGTAAAGTGCCGACATAGGCTCTCCCTGGCTTCCGGTGGTGACGAGTGTGATCTGTCCCGGGGCATAGCGTTTGATATCGGCAACGTCAATCAGAGTTCCCTCGGGCGGTTTCATATAGCCGAGTTCGATTGCGGCGGCGACGATATTCTGCATACTTCTGCCGGAGACGGCGACACGTCTGCCGTGTTTGACGGAGATATTTATTATTTGCTGAACTCTGTGGACGTTTGATGAGAAAGTCGCAACGACGATCCTCTTGTCCGTATTGGCGGCAAAGACATTTTCGAGTGCGCCGCCGACGCTTCGCTCCGAGGGAGTAAATCCGGCGCGTTCCGCGTTTGTTGACTCGCACATGAGGAGTTTGACTCCGCGTTTGCCGATCTCACCGAGACGCGCGACATCCATCATATCGCCCTCGATCGGGGAAACGTCGAGTTTGAAGTCTCCGGTATGAACGAGAGTACCGACGGGGGTTGAGATGGCGATGGCGCAGGCGTCTGCGATAGAGTGATTAACGTGAATGAACTCCGCTTCAAGCATTCCGAGACGGACTCTGTCTCCCGCCTTCACAACATTGAGTTGGGGTTTGAAGTTCAGTTTGTGTTCGATCAGGCGGTTGCGTATGATCCCGATCGTCAGCGCAGTGCCGTAGATCGGCACATTGAAACTGCGCAGAAAATAGGGTATTGCTCCGACGTGATCTTCGTGACCGTGGGTGAGGACCACTCCGCGGAGCTTTTCGCGGTTTGCTTCAAGGTAGGAAAAATCGGGGATCACAAGATCGATCCCGGGCATATCTTCCTCGGGGAAGCCGAGACCGCAGTCGATCACGAGCATATCGTCGCCGTATTCGACGACAGTCATATTTTTACCGATCTCACCGAGACCGCCGAGAGGGATCACGCGGACTTTTTTCTCTTTTCCTCCACGGGGTTTGTTTTTTTCCGTGCCTGCGTTCTTTTTATTGCCGGCTGATCTGTTTTCTGCGCCCGCAGCGTCGGTACCGGATTTTTCTGCGGCGGCATCACGTCGTTTCTGGCGGACGTGGACGGGAGCCTTGGGGGCATATCCTTCCGAGTCGAAGTCTGACATATCGGAGAGGAAGGGGGCACCGGGAACTATATCAAGTTCCGGATCGAAATTAAAGTCGCTCTCGTATGCAAAGACGTCTTTTTTTGAGCGTCCGGGTTTTCCGGAGTATTGTCCGACGGTACGTTCTGTTTTCCCGCCGGAAGATTTTTTCTTTTCTCCTGAAGGTTTTTTGCCTTTCTTGTTTTCTTTCTGCGTTTGTGGTGAGTTGTTCTGAAATTGGTCTTTCCCGGCAGCATTTCCGCTGTCGGAGACGTTGTTTTTCTTTTTGTGCATTGATTCTCCTTTGTAATTTTGGCAAACAGACCCCGCCCCCCGTTTCGGGGGGATCAGAGAGTATATTTGAATAATTATATGTTGATCCTTCTGGAAGACGTCCGAAGGAAAAAATTACAATTTTATATGTACATTATACACTATCTCCGTCTGTTTGTCAATACTTACCGTCAGTCTCCGGTCTGCGTGTCCGATCTGAGTCAATATAAAGTTTTTGAGCAAGTATCCTGTCCGGCGGATTTCATTTGCCGGGCAGGATTTTTCTGTTTGATGCTGCGGCAGACGGGAAGGTTTATCGGCATAAAAAGAACAGCACGGCAGCCGCAGAGGAGAGCAGAAGAGACACGGCAGATCCCACAATTACTCCGCCTCCGAAGGTGCGTACGCGCTTCTTTTTGTGACCGCAGGCAAAGTTCTTCCGCCGCGTCTCCGCAACGATACGGTCAGCCTCCGCTATCATATCCTCATCCTGTGCAAGTTCCGCTGCACCGGGCCGCAGAATGAAATACGCACTCTCAAACAGCCTGCTGTCTGCATTCTGCACCCATATCACCCGCTTGCGGGTACCTCTGTTGGTTCCGTAATTCGTCATCTGTGCTCTCCCGTGTCGTTTTTCGGCTTTTCTGCGGTTTTTTCTCATTTTCCATTTGCTTTTGTTCATCTTTTAATGTACCGCAGAAAAATACCGTGATCGGTTGATTATTTCCCGACCTTACGCTGCTTGATTCACTCCCGTTTCTTGTTTTTAAATTTAATATCCATTTTTTAGCAGGAAAATGTTAAATAAAATTGTAAAAAAATAGAAAATTTGTTGAATGCTGTTGACATTTGAGTTATTTTGTATTATAATTTGATCAGAGCCGGAATAAGTGAAATGGCAGAAATGCACCTTACGCGGTATCACAAAATTCGCACCGGCAGATGATGGAGGATAAATATGAAATCAACGGGCGTAGTCAGAAAAGTTGACGAACTCGGCAGGATTGTACTTCCTATCGAGATACGCAAATCCCTTGACATCAATGTGAAGGATCCGGTGGAGATCTTTGTAGACAATGAACGTATCGTTCTTCAGAAATATTGTCCCGCCTGCATTTTCTGCGGAAATGCAGATAACGTGGTATTTTTCAACGGAAAGCGCATCTGCACCGACTGCCTTGAAGAGATCAAAAAGAAACTCTGATCCCTTTTGAGTATGAATAAAAATCCGGTGTAAAAAACTCGGGAACGAGTTTTTTACACCGGATTTTTTTAATCGTATATTTTATATTATATGGTAATCTGACTTTTATGATCCTTCCTCGGAAAGTCTTTTTTCCGTTCTGCCGAGAACGATCCGGTAGCAGACGTATGCGCACAAGCCCGTCAGTATCCATGATATGGGATATGAAATGTACAGTACTTCCGGTGTGCTCCGGATGCTGAATACGGTATAGATCCACACTATCCGCATGACGCAAGCTCCCATCAGCGATACGACCATTGACGTGATTGATGCCCCAAGTCCGCGAAGCATTCCCGACATGACCTCCATTGCTCCGCAGAGAAAGTACGGAACTCCCATATACAGCAGGCGGATGGTTCCGTATTCAATTACCTCTTTTTCCCCGGGAGCATAGATGCCGAGCAGTTCATAACGGAAGATCCAGCATCCCCCGGAGATCATAAGTCCCACGATAGTGACCATGACAAGGCACAGACGGCAGGTACGTCTGATACGGTCGGTTTTTCTCGCTCCGAGATTCTGCCCCGTGTAGTTCAGAGCGGCGTGATAGAATGAATTGCAGGCGATATATATCAGTCCGTCGATATTTGCCGCGGCGGTGTTACCTGCCATTGCTATATCTCCGAGCGAATTCACAGACGACTGGATAAGTACGTTCGAGAATGAGAACAGAACGCTCTGTACTCCTGCGGGAATGCCGATACGAATGATTTTTAACAATTTGCCGGGGTAAATTTTCAGTTTTCGCAGATCGAGCCGGCAGCAGTCGGGGAGAAAGCAGAGAAGTGCCGTTACCATAACGGCTGACAGGTACTGCGAGATTATCGTTGCGTAGGCGACTCCCGCGACGGACATATTGCAGACGAGCACGAAGAACAGATTCAGTCCGACGTTGACTCCTCCCGAAATAATGAGAAAATACAGCGGATGGCGGGTATCTCCGCGGGCACGGAGTATTGCGGCTCCGTAGTTATATACCATCTGTGCGGGGATCCCGAGGAAGATTATTCTTATGTATCTTGAAGACAGGCTGATTACGTTGTCGGGAACGCTCATCAGATGCAGAAGAGGGGTTGAGATGAAGAATCCCGCGATTCCGACCGCTGCGCCGAGAACGAGACTGACTGCGATCGACGTATGTACGATTTCGGATGCATCCTTTTCCTCTCCCGATCCGAGAGCATGGGAGACGGCAACGCCGGAGCCTACCGAAAGACCTATGAAAAGTCCGGTGATCAGGTTTGACAGGGAGCCGGTCGAGCCGACGGCGGCAAGGGCGGTCTTGCCTACGAATCTGCCTACCACGGCGGTATCTGCTGCGTTGTAGAGAAATTGCAGAACGCCCGTGGCAAGCACGGGAAGAGTGAAGAGCATAAGCGGGATCAACATCGGACCGGAGGTAAAATTTGTCTCACGTTTTTTTCGCGGTGTTTTCGGTTCACTTATTTTTTCTTTCAGTTTCAGCATATCCGTTCCTCCGAAGAAAGTGATTTCTGACTGACCGAATGTATTATAATCCCAATTGCGCTTTTTGTCAACGGAAATCGGAATAGGTCCACAATAATAAATCCGACCGCCGCGCAGTGCGCGGCGGTCGGATTATATTAACAGCTTAATGCTGTTTATCAGACTGTCGATCAGTCGTTGACTCTGCGCTTGCCGATAACGACGGCGGAAGCGGCGAGAGCGATAACGATAGCGACTACTACGTAGTAGTTGATGGTGGTGTCACCGGTGGAGGGAGATGCGGGTTTGGTGGTTTCGGGAGCTTTGGTGGTTCCGCCGGCTTCGGTGGTGCCGGAAGTCTTTACTTCGCCCCAGTAGGCTTCGATCTCAGACATGGTGAATCCGAGGTAACCGGCCTTATCGGAGGGAGTTGCAAGACCGTCAGTGCCTTTTACGGCGATCTGAATGAATCTGCCTTCCATGGTCTTTGCAAAGTCAGCGCCAAAGTATCCGATAGGATTGGTGCAACCGGCAGCGTCGGTCAGTTTGGTGGATACATTCTCAGCGGAGTATGCAACTTCCCAAACGATATTGTCACCATCTAGTTTACCGACGAGGATATCGAAATCATCGGCAACGGCCTCTTTGTTGAAGTAGGTCTTGAAGCCCTTGATCTTGAAGTCAGCGGCAAATTCCCAGCCGCAGAGGATGTAGTAACCGTTCTCGGTCACTTCGTTAGCGTTGGCGTCAACGATCTTATCGCCTTTTCTTGAGAAGTTAACGCCGGTTCCGGGGCTCTTGACGTTGGCGCAGTCGATGACGCCGTCACCGATAGCAGCCATACCGTTGATGGTCCAACCGGCATCCTTGATGGCACGGCCCCATTTGTCGGAGTTGTTCTGATAGCAGAACTGGCAGTTGCCGCTTTTGTTGTAATCTGCGGGTGAAGGATAGGTCGCAGTATCGAATGAGCCGATCGCGAAGATGTTGTCACCGTCTCTGAAAGCAGCCATCTTGTCCTTGGCAGCCTGAGAGAACTCAACACCCGAGGGAAGAGCAGACTGGTAAGCAAACGCGGGAACTGCGAGAGCGATTACCATCAGCGCAGCGAGAAGAGCGGATACGATGATTTTTTTCATAGTAATCTCCTTTTTAAAAACTATTTCCGATTTTCACGGATTATTTATGATCCTATTTTAACATACCGTGTACGTTTTGTCAATACAAAATCGTTTTTTATATTAAAAATTGTAAAAAATAACGATTTTTTATTGTTAATTAAAAAGAGTCAGAAAACTCAAAACGGGTTTTCTGACTCCATTATATTTCATGTTATGCAGTAATCAGTCGTTGACTCTGCGCTTGCAGGTAACGACGGCGATGCCGGCGGGGACGAGGATCATCGGATCCGGGGAAAGTTTTTTGCCGTAAGCGGAAAATTTACGGAAAAAACGGGAAATGGAAAAATACTGTGGAAATTTTAATCAAAGTATGCTATAATTAAAATCGGTATATTATAATGACGGTTTATCGCCGTTACGGAAAGACAATAATCACCGTATGAGGTTGTAAAAATGGAAAACAAAACATACCGGAGCATTCCCGACGGAGTAATATTCAGAAACAGAAATTCATATAAAACGCCGTTGATCCTTGCCCACCGCGGAGGGAACACGCTGGCACCGCAGAATTCTCTGCCCGCGTTTGAAGCGGTCTGCCGACTCGGAGTCTGGGCACTTGAAACCGACATCCGTCTGACAAAAGACGGAAAGTGCGTCTGCATCCACGACGCGGCGGTTGACAAGATGACGGACGGAGAGGGAGAAGTGATCGACTTCACCTTTGATGAACTTATGAAGATACGTATCGACTGCGGTGTCGGTGCCGACACTCTGCCGGAGGACTATCTTCGCATTCCGACCATGGATCAGTATCTTGATCTGTGTATGAAGTGGGGCGTTGTTCCCTTCATTGAATTAAAGACCGACGACGGATGCGAGCCGGTCATGCGTGCCCTGCGGCGCAGATCAATGGAGAGTTTCGCAGTCATATCCTCGGTAAAAATTGAGCATCTCGAAGCCGCGCGCGCCATTTCCGACAAAGTCTTCATTCATCATATCTTCTCCTCGAAGGAGAATATCGACCGTCTTTACGATCTCGGATACGCCGGAATGTCGTTCAAGGTCAAGAGTGCGGCGGAACTCCCCGACGGACTTATCGGTGACGTTCACGAAGCGGGACTGCGTGTATGCCTGCGTGCTGCCGATACCCCTGAGGCGGTACGCGAAGCGATAGATATCGGACTTGATTATCAGCCTTCAAACAAGGTTTTCGCACTTTGAGCGGCGCATAAAACGAATTTTGTAAATAATCAATTAATCACCGCATAATAAATCTGAAAACAAAAGAGGAAAAAGCAATGGTATATATGTTTCTTGCAACGGGATTTGAAGAAGTTGAGGCACTCTGCCCCCTTGATCTTTGCCGCAGAGCGGGAATTGAGGTGACAACGGTCGGTGTCGGCGGGCAATACGTCACGGGATCTCACGGGATCACGGTGAAGGCGGACGTTTCCGAAGCGGACACGGTTTTTTCTGCCGACAGGGTTCCCGGGGATCTTGACGGAGTGATCCTCCCCGGCGGTATGCCCGGGACGGAGAATCTTTATGCTTCTCCCGCTGTGCTTTCCGCGCTTGGCGCAGCGGAAAAATCGGGGAAAATGATCGCCGCGATCTGTGCCGCTCCTTCCGTGCCGGGCAGACTCGGAATGCTCGGGGGACGCCGTGCTGTGTGCTACCCCGGATTTGAAGAAAAACTCCTCGGTGCCTCGGTCCCGGACGGTGAGCGCGTCGTGTGCGACGGTAATTTCATTACCGGTGTCGGTATGGGTGCCGCGCTTGAATTCGGTCTTGCGATCGTCGCGTATTTCAAAGGCGCGAAGAGCGCCGCCTCCCTCTCCGACGGGGTACTTGCTCCCGCCGGACTGTCAGAATGTTTTGGTGACTGCGGAAAATGAGATCACCTTCCGAATTCCGCAGAAGTATGACGGCACCTTTGCTCGTGATCGTCATTTTTCTGCTTCTTCTGCTGACACGCTCGGTTGATACCGTTTTCCTCACGCGGGAGAACGAATATGTCGTTACTATCGTGCTCGAAATTCTGATCTTTTTGGTCCCCGCCGCGGCATATCTGAAAATCACGGGCAGGCCCGTATCACAGATACGGATCAGATTTTTCGGAGTCGGACATCTGCTGCTTGTGATATCCGCCGTGATCGTTCTTGCCTGCGTCACGCTGCTTATGGAGTACGCCGCCGTCGGATACGGAATCCTCGAAGACAATTACGAACTTTACGGGATTTTCGTCTCGAAAACAGACGGAAGCGTGGGGAATAATCTTTATGTCGTGCTTGCATACGCGGTATTGCCGGCGGTGTGTGAGGAATTTGTATTCCGCGGAGTGCTTTGCAGTGAGTACGAGAGAAGATCGGCTGTCGTCGCCGTGATCATGCCTGCGATCTTCTTTGCAATGATACATTTCGATATTTCACTGTTCCCCGCATATTTTGCCGCGGGAACGGTGCTTGCGCTCACATACTATTCCACGCAGTCGGTGTTTGCCGCAATGACGGTACATGCCTGCCACAATCTGATGGCGGTTTTCGGCAGACCGTACATACAGACGGTGTATGATCTCGGGGGAGAAAAACTCTTCCTCTTCATCATCACGGCGGCTTTTCTTCTGTTTGCTTTCATCTTCTGTGCGGAGGCTGCGCGTCTGTATAAAATTTATTCGGTAAAAGACGTGTCTCCCGCGTATCGGGAAATGGATCCCCCATATACAGCGGATACGGACGGAACTGCACTTGCCGAAGTGGCGGCGCGATTCCCGCGGCTTGCCGCAGCACTGGAATCCGTTTTTGCTCCCCCTGCGCTGATCTGCTATCTGATTTACACCCTTGCCGTGGTTTTCTGACCACCGCGGCGGAAAAAAGAAAGGTTTGGTCATGTTAATGACATTATTCGGAAAAAAAGACAAGAAAAAGGATGAACTCAACGTGCCGGAGCCGGAAGAAGTAATCGGCGGCTACCGCAAAAGCGAATACGAAGAGGCACTTGAAGAACTCGACGAAGAGAAAAAAGACGATTTTTTCGGCAGGGACAGCATGACGGAGTCCGGCAGTACGGTAATGGCGATAGTTAAGGCTATCTGCTATATCGTTCTGATCGTGGTGATCTCGGGCGCACTGGCTTATTTTACGATCTCATTTGCAAACGACGTTTTTGCCTTCGTCAAGAGCGACGAGGAGATGGAGGTCGTTATCCCCGATAATGCGACGTCGGCGGAACTTGCCGAAATCCTTCACGACGCGGGAGTGATAAAATATCCTTCAGTGTTCAAGATATATGCAAAACTCAAAGGAATTGACAAGAACAGGGCATTCAATTTCGTGGCGGGAACATATACCGTCAACGGAATGATGAACTACGACGAACTTTTCCTCGCCTTTATCGAAAAGAATACGATAAGCACCTTCCGTCTGACCATACCCGAAGGCTACACCTGCGACGAGATCATCGAACTGTTTATGAGCAAAGGGATCGGCACGAAGGAAGGCTGGATCTACGCGATCAACGAGTACGAATACGAAGGCTTTGACTTCATAAAAGATATAAAATGGGGTGACAACGGAAGATATTACCGCCTTGAAGGTTATCTGTTCCCCGACACTTACGATTTTTACACGGATCAGCCGGAGTATTACTATCTGAGAAGAATGCTTGTGAGATTCAATGACATCATGGACGAAAAGATTCTGACAAGAGTCAATGAACTCGGCATCAGCCTTGACGACGCTCTGATACTCGCGTCTCTGATCGAGGAAGAAGCGTATTACAAATACGACTTCGATCAGGTATCGTCCGTGCTGTGGAACCGTCTGAAGAGCGGAACGAAACTGCCGAAACTCGAATGTGACTCCACGATCTGGTACGCGCTTGCCCACAAAGGCATCACGCGGGAAGACAGACCGCAGGGACTGACGAAGAGCGACCTTGAAATGCCGGATCCTTACAACAGTTACGTTGTGGACGGACTGATCCCGGGACCCATCTGCAATCCCGGCTACGAGTCGATATCCTGCGCACTTGCGCCTGCCGAGACGGCATTTTACTATTTCGTGTCGGATTCGCACTCGGTGATGTACTACGCCAAGACCCTCTCCGAGCATAATGCAAACATCAAATCAATCAAAGATGCGGAAGCGCGTGAAAACGCGCAGTAAGCGATAAAAACCACATAAAGGAGCACCGAAATGACAGATAAGGAACGATTCATACAGATTTACAATGACAAGATCCACAGAGACGGAGCGCAGGCTCTCCTTGCATATCTCTGTTCGGAGTCGTGTGATTTCTTCATTGCCCCCGCATCAACGCGCTATCACGGCGCGGAAATGGGCGGACTCTGCCGCCACAGTCTGAACGTGTACGACTGTCTGTGCGATTTTCTGTCCCGCCGCAGGGTGAAGGAAGAATACGGGATCAGCTACAGTGACGAGAGCATAGCGATCTCAGCATTGCTGCACGATTTGTGCAAGACTAATTTTTACAGAGTTGACAGCCGGAACGTAAAGAAAAACGGTGTATGGGAGTCGGTGCCGTATTATACGATCGACGATCAGCTGCCGTACGGACACGGTGAGAAATCAGTATATATCGCATCGGGATATATGAAACTGACGCGCGACGAAGCGTTTGCGATCCGATATCACATGGGTTTTTCGGGACCGGAGGACAACAACAACGTAGGCAAGGCTCTCGAAATGTTCCCGCTTGCGTTTGCGCTCTACGTTGCGGATATGGAAGCCGCGTATTACCTCGAAGGCTCGCCGGAGAAGGTTTGACATATAAATAATAAGGAAGAAAAATTGAAACACGAAAAAAATACACGGAAGAAAAAAATCCGCAAAGCGTGCGTGTATCTGAAATATCTGATGCCGGCGATCTCCGCAGTGACCGTATTTGTGCTGTGCCTTGTGCCGACATTCCGGTTTCAGTACGACGATACCGTGAGGGAGGTGCAGTCGATATTCGGCAACGCCGCCGTTGCGCGTTCATCCGTCGGAGTGGTCGCCAAGACAGCCGCGGCACAGCAGAATGCCGCCACTCTCGCCCTCGCCGGGCGTGTGAATGTCCTCGTGATCGCGCTGTACGCTGCTGCGGCACTGATGTTGATCTCCGCACTGATCCTTGCGGTCATGACTCTGTGTGCATATCGCTTCCCGCCGGAGTCATCTTCCGCAAACAGAGTGAAACTGTGGCTGCGGTTTCTGATCCCGGGAAGAGCGGTGCATTTTATTATCTGCCTGCTCCCGATACTTCCGACACTCTACCCGCATATACTGAAATCCCTCTATGAGAGGTATTCCGCGCAGTACCTTGCCGACGGGGAGTATAAATTTCTTGAGATCACCGTGGTCCCCACATGGATCGATCCTCTGATCGCGGCGGCGGCTCTTGCCATAATCAGCATTTTCTTTTTCATCCTCGCCCGTGACTGGGAGGGAATGTATAAAATGGATATGTTCCGCGAATTCACCCCCGATTACGCCGCACGCCGCGGCAGACATTCAGCCGGTGCTTCCGCCGGTGTTTCCGGAAATGGTGATTACGACGGTGATACAGACTCCGGCGCCGATACCGGAGAAGACGACGAATATCACTTTTTCAGTTGAATTTATTGAAAAAATATATTCAGAGTGGATTCTTGACGGGAATGACAGTCCCGGAGCCGAACTTCACCACAGAGGAATAACATAGGCGATATGCGGAGATCTTGAAAAGCCCGCATATCCGGTCAACGATAAAATCAGCGACAGTACCGCAATATGAACATACTTGCGGCTGTCAGCGGATAAATACTTCAGATATGAAGGCAGAAGCAGTTCAACCGCATCTGCGCAGAAACAGCCGACGGGGTGGATCATTTGAGTGATCCACCCCGTCAAATCCGTTTTGGCGTCCGAAAATCAGTTGTTCGCCTGTTTTATGACACCCCGGGTTATTTGATTTTTCATCTGAAATGTTATTTGAAATCCTTGATCCAGTTGATTGCGAGTTGCACCCAGCATTCGTTGTGCGCGTTTATGGTGTCTTCTTTGCCGGAGCAGGTGAACTCGTTGCAGAGGGAAAGTCCGTGTTTGCCTTCCGGGAAGATGTGGAGTTCAAATGGGATCTTATGTTCCGCCATTGCCGACGCGAGGAGGAGAGAATTCTCCACGGGAACTGTGGCATCGGTGAAGGTGTGCCAGATAAATGCGGGGCAGGTGTTTGCGTCAACGTGCCGTTCGAGTGAAAAAGCCTCGATATCCTCTTCCGTGGGTTCCGCGTGTCCCGACACGTTGCGGATCGAGCGTTTGTGCGTCTTTTCTCCGGCGGTGATGACGGGGTAGGAAAGGATCATTCCGTCGGGACGGTCGATTCCCTCGGGAACTTCTCCGGAGGTGACACCTATGGCGTCGCGGACTATGGGAATATTCCACAGCGTACCGAGGGAGCAGGCGAGATGTCCGCCTGCGGAGAAGCCGGAAACAAAGATTTTTCCGGGGTCAACATTGTACTTTTCCGCGTTTTGGCGTATGTACTTCATGGCGAGTGCCGCTTCGATCAGCGGAGCGTAGTCCTTCGCTTCCGGTTCGACACTGTAACGCAGCAGGAAAACATTGAAGCCTGCCTGCAAAAACTGAACTGCGATCGGCTCGGCTTCGCGGTCGGAAAGAAAATGATAGCCTCCGCCCGGGCAGACGAGCACGGTGCGTCTGGGAGTGTATTTCAGTTCGGGAGTGTTTTCGAGAACGTAAGAGGTAAGTGTTGCTTCGGGATGTTTATCCCATAATTTTACGGTTTCGTAAATCAAAGCATTTCTTCCTTTCGGGATCATTTTTTATATTTTACCACTTTTTTTGTATCTCGGCAAGTCATTTGGAACAGAAAAATTCACAAAACGCAGGGAAATTTTTTGTTTATTGTGTCCGTAGTCAGACGCGTGAAGTGTTGGCTATTGACTTTCAGGCGTAAAAAGAGTAAAATTATTATGTATAATTGCGGTCAATCCGCGGATCGTGCCTGATAATGGAGTAAGATCATGAATAAAGGAATAAAAAAAATACTCTGTCTCTTGCTTGCCGCCGCCGCGCTGATTGCGGCATCTGTTTCATGTGAGCGTGGGGATAACGTAGAAAACGGCTCCGGCACGGCCGCCGGAGAAACATCCGTCGGGACTGGCGGGGGTGAGTCTGTGCTTATTCCAGTGAAGAACTTTACCGTTATATCTCCCGCAGATGCCGATCAGACTGAAAAAGAAGCTGCGGCAGGCGTGCTGTCGAGACTTCTCGGAGTAAAAGGCTGCGGTGGTATACTGCCGAACGGAACGGATGAGAGAGAGGCGGGAGAGTATGAGATCCTTGTGGGAAAGACAAACCGCCCCGAGAGTGCCGAAGCATATGTGGGTATGCGTTCGCGGGATGCGGTGGTGAAATTTTACCCCGCTGCCCGGCGTGTCGTGATAGCCGGCGGCAGTGGGAGTGCGTTCATGCAGGCACTGAACGCCTTTATTGCCGCCGTTGTCACCGACAGCGACGGGACAGCCTGTATTCCGGATAATGTTTCCGCGGAGATCCGCGGAGAGTATAAATACGATAGTATTTCCCTTTGCGGAAAAGATCTTTCCGAATATGCAGTTGTGATTTCGGCGTCGGCAAATCAGGACGACAGATATGCGGCGTCAATGATCTGCGGTGCCGCCGAAAAGTATGCGGGCGTGTCAATGCCGACGGTGAGGGACAATTCTGTTGATAAATGTAAAAAGACACATTACATTCTCGTCGGGCAGAGCAAACTCGTGCCTGAAAGCGTAAAAATGTCGGACCCCGAAAAGCCGTATTCCTACATTCTCGGAGAGGAAGGGGAAAATGTGATCGTGGGCGGTGAGAACGGAATGACGGTTTATGCCGCACGGATTCTTGCCCGGGCAATCGGGGAAAATTGCGCCGATTCCGGACAAGCGGAACTTATTGTTCCGGATTTTGAAAAATACGCTGCTCCCGGGGAACTCGGAGCAATGCCCGTTGCGCTGACGGATCAGAAAAATGCCTGCCTTACCGTAGTTGACATATCTCCGGTGCTTTCGGGGGAAGAGCCGGTGCAGACGTGGAAATTCAAACCCGACGTGAATCACGGATTCAATGTTTCGGGATATGGCAACAGGATCGACGAAGCGAAACTTGCGTACAGCAAAGTTCTCGGAAAGTACGTGGTGTGCATCACGTCGTCGTCGGGATTTGTGGGTGTTGCCGAGTATCCGTCGGGGAAATGTATCTGGAACGTGTCACTCAACGGCTTCGGACCTCACTCCATAGCGTATTTGCCGGACGGCAAGGTCGCGGTGGCACTGTCAGGCAACGGAAATAATGAAAAATCGTCGATCCGGATCTACGATCCCACGCTCGGAAAGACTTCGTCCGTTTTTGCCGAGATAAGTCTTGATGGCGCACACGGTGTTATCTGGGACGAGGCGAGAGACTTTCTCTGGGCACTCGGAACGAAAAGCATCATTGCCTGCGAGGTCGGGACGACGGACGGGAAACCGACGATCAGCAAAGTCGGCGGATACGGTGTTACGAAGAGCATGGGAGGACACGATATGAGTGTCGATCCGGAACATCCCGACGTTCTGTGGATCGGAGGAGCTAAGGTATTCCGCTTTGTGCGCAGTACGGGAATGCTTTCGGAATATACCGGTGGCGGGATCAGCAGCGCGGGAGTGAAGTCCGTGGGATCATTTTCCGACGGGACCGTGATACGTACCGTCGCGGCGGATGTATATGCCTCACACGATACCAATATACTTGATATCTTTGTCCGCACGGCAGACGGTTACATAAATAAATCCGTTGTTTTTTCCGGCAAGGCATTTTATAAAGCAAGGATTTTCCTGCCGTGATAAATAATTACGGGGCAGGTCACGTCTGTGATCCACCCCGTAAGATCCGGATAATTTACTGTTTTGTTCCGTCAGCGGCGGCGTCGATAAGACTTTCGCCGAGAATATAGGCGATAAGCACGCCTGATGCCGAGATCACGGCGCTGACGGATTCGATAGTGTCGTTTCCGGCGCCGAGAACGACTGCGACAGCACCCGCAAGACCTGCAAGTGCCGCCCAGAATTTGCGCGAACTCAGTTTTCTTTTCCAGTCGATACCCATTATGTCACCCCCTTTTCGTGAAAAACAAAATCCTGCTGTATGCAAAGTAAGCAATATTGCCCGTTTAAGCGGACTGTTCCCGTTCAAGCAGGGTGATCCGCGTTTCGTGATCGCCGAGGCGGTCGAAAAATGCGCGGTTTTTGGCTGACTGATCCCTCACGGTCTCATCAAGGCGTCCGACCGCGGATTCAAGCACGGTCAGCGTTCTGTTTACGCGGACGACTACGTTCATCACGGCGATCAGCGATCCCACAAGGGAGATCAGACCTACGACGATTTCCCACGTCATTTTCGTTCATCTCCTTTCAGAAATTTGATTTTTTCGCGGAAATCCCGCCGACGGCGCGGAATTTCCCGTTATGCAATAATTATATAGTATCCGCAAGGTCGGCTACTGACAGGATCATGTCGCTGATAACGGATCGGAAGGTAAAAAATGACTCAAACCGAAAAAGGCAGGGAAGTTGCTCTTGCCCTGCGTGAAATATATCCCGATTCCGCCTGCTCTCTCGAATGGAGAGAGCCGTGGCATCTGCTCATAATGGGCAGACTGTCCGCTCAATGCACCGACGCGAGGGTCAATATCGTATGCCGCGATCTGTTTCGCGAACTGCCGACTTTATCCGCCGTGGCGGACTGCGACATTCACCGGCTCGAAGAACTGATCCGTCCATGCGGACTTTACCGGACAAAGGCGGCATCCGTGAAGGAAGCGTGCCGTATGCTTCGTGACGAATACGGCGGGGTTCTGCCGCGCACGGCGGAGGAACTGCTGCGGTTTCCCGGTGTCGGCAGAAAGATTGCAAATCTTCTGCTCGGCGACGTGTACGGTATTCCGGGTATCGTTGCCGATACGCATTGTATCCGGATCGGAGGGCGGCTCGGATTTTATCCCGAGGAACTCCGCGATCCGCATAAAGTCGAAAAGATACTGACCTCGGCGATCCCCGCGGAATATCAGACGGAGACCTGCCACCGCTTTGTGGACTTCGGACGCGACGTGTGCCGTGCTCCGCGTCCTCACTGCGGCGAGTGCCCGGCGTCGGTCCGTGCGCTCTGCCGGCATTATGAAGAGAACCTCTGAATATTCTTCGCGGACGGGATCGCGGTGCTATATTCCGTCATAATTCAGGGGACCTGAAGAGAATTACTCCGAAAACGCTCAAAACGGAGAAAACGCATCTGAAGAAAGGAACGGTCATAAATATGAAAAAAACAGATAAGATAGAAGAAAGATTCCTGCGGTACGCTCGGATACCCACAATGTCCGACGAGGGATCGGGCAAGAATCCCAGCACGGACAAGCAGTTTGACCTTGCGCGCCTGCTCGTTGACGAACTTCATGTGATCGGCATTGAAGATGCCTTCGTGGATGAAAAGTGCAATGTATATGCTCATATTCCGGCAAGCGCAGGCTGTGAGAACGCACCTGCCATCGGACTGATCTCCCACATGGACACGTCTCCCGATGCTCCCGACGGACCGCTCAATGCCCGAATCGTAAAATATGACGGCGGTGATATCGTACTTAATAAGGAAGAAAGTATTGTAATGAGTCCTCAGGACTATCCTTGCCTTGATTTATATCACGGTCAGCATCTTATCGTTACCGACGGCAAGACTCTGCTCGGTGCCGACGACAAGGCGGGGATCACAGCAATAATTTCCGCTGCGGAAAAGGTTATGCTTGAAGGACTTCCCCACGGGAAGATCAGCATAGCTTTCACTCCCGACGAGGAGATAGGATGCGGGACCGATACGTTTGATCTGTCCGTTTTCGGCGCTGATTACGCCTATACAGTTGACGGCGGCAGAGTGGGTGAACTGGAATACGAGTGCTTCAATGCCGCATCCGCGCGCGTGACCGTAAACGGAGTGGGCATCCACCCCGGATCTGCGAAGGGAAAGATGAAGAACGCCGCCGCGATCGCGGCGGAGCTTGTATCTCTGATGCCGGCGGGGGAGGATCCCGCCCATACCGAAGGATACGAGGGATTCTATCACCTGACCGGGATCAGCGGAGAGGTGGAGCACGCGCAGGTGAATTATATAATCCGCGACCACGATGCGGCGGAATTTGAAAAACGCAAAGCGCAGTTTGCGGCGGCGGTGGATTTTCTCAACTCGCGTTACGGAGAGGGAACACTTGAATGTGTTATCAGTGATTCCTACCGGAATATGCGCGAGGTCATTGAGAAACACATTTATACCGTAGATAGGGCAAAGTCGGCGATGCTTGCCGAGGGAGTCACACCGTCGGTAAATCCGATCCGCGGCGGCACCGACGGAGCAAGACTGTCGTTTGACGGACTGCCGTGCCCGAATATCTGCACCGGCGGCGAGAATTTCCATTCAAGATTTGAATTTGTTTCCGTGGAATCCCTCGGAAAAGTCAGAGATATTGTAACGAGGATAATTACCGACGCTGCCGTGCTCTGAGGCAGAGAAACGACTTGATTTTTCCGTTCCAGACCAAAAAGAAAGGTAAAAAACCGAAAATGGAAGAAAAGAACACGAATCGCGGACTGTTTATAGTATTTGAAGGAACAGACGGCTGCGGCAAGACCACGCAGACCGAACTTCTCCGCCGCAGGATCGCCGAGACCACTTGCCGTCCTTGCGTTTATGAGCAGGAGCCGAATTCACGAAATCTCACCGGTGCCATAATCCGTGCCGCGCTTTACGGGAGTGCGAAGATCAGTCCGGAGGCTATGGCATATATGCATGTGGCGGACAGACTTGAACATATAGATTATGTTTTGCCGCTGCTCAGATCCGGCACGAATATTGTCTGCGACAGATATTACGTCTCGAATATGGCGTATAACGCCACCGAAAAACTCCCCATGGAGAAAATATTCGAACTTAATGTTCCGTGCCGGGATGCGCTCCGTCCCGATGCCATAATCTTTCTTGATATTGATCCGGAGGTATCTGCCGCGCGCCGATCTGCCGACAGAACGTCAAAGGAGATTTATGATGCCGACGAAACACAGCGACGTGTTCGTGAGAATTATCACCGTGTGCTTGATTATCTTGAAGCGCAGGGTGACAATGTGATCCGGATCAATGCTGCGCGAACGGTTGACGAGGTTGCCGCCGAGATCTGGGAAAACGTCGCGCCGCTTCTTTGACGTTACATAACTACCCCAAAACCCAAAAAGTTTTGATCAAACTTTTTCAAAAGTTTGCGGATCCCGAAGGCGGAGCCTTGGTCGCTGCCCGCAGGCAGCGAAAAACTCCTGCGGCGTTCTCTTTTTGCGAACTTTTTCTCTTGCGCCTTTGGTGTCAAGAGAAA
>JAKSOD010000003.1 GCA_024405755.1 Clostridia bacterium | reverse complement strand
ACAACAACATCAACTAATGCCGCATTTGTGAATAAGGCATATGATCCTACAACAGCTCAGTTTACTGTAAAGAAAGACTTTACCGGTAACGGCGGAAGCGGATCTCCTACATTTGCCTTTGATCTTTATCCTGCCAATTCTTCCGGAACGAAAACCGGAAGCCTCATTGAGACAAAGACTACCGCAAGCTTCAGCAATCAGACTACGACAAACCAGTCCAAGACCGTTAATTTTGCTTCTATTTCCTATAATACCGCCGGAACGTACTACTACCGTATTGAAGAAAAGAATGGCGGAATCAGCGGAATCAAATACGATAACGCTTGGTATCTTGTTACTGTCGTTGTCAGTGGGGATTCAGCAAACGGAAAGTATACCTCTACTGTAACTTATAAGAAAAACGGTACAACAACATCAACTAATGCCGCATTTGTGAATAAGGCATATGATCCTACAACAGTAGAAATCAAATTCTCTGAAACCTACTACAACCATAGTGTTGTCGGAAATGAGACTTTCACTGTTAAGCTCTATGATTCCAATTCCACTGCTGCCAAGGGTAATGAGAGAACGACCGGTACTGCTTCTTATACTTGTACCGCATCTGATACAAAGCAGAACACTCTTAATCAGCTCCTTGAAACAATAACCTATACTGCACCCGGTACTTATTATTACCTCGTTGACGAAATACCCGGCGATCGCAATTATATCGTATATGATGAGGCACAGTATCTTGTTACTGTTACAGTAACCCCTGATGATGCAAACGCAAGGTATCAATCCACTATCTCATATACCAAAGTCGGTACTGCTGAAACACACAATCTTGCCGAATTCTATGATTATGCATATGTAAAAGATCAGGCAGTTGTTATTGACTACGGACTTCCCGTAAAAGTCAATGCCCTCAGTTATTATAGCTGGGGCAGCCAGTACAAGATCCTCGGCTTCTGCAATGCAGCTGATATCCCTGCTGTTCGCAATAGAACTGATTTGGCAAGCTCGTCGTATGCCAATACGTATTCAGCTCCTTACGGAACCTTCAGTCTTTCCGATAATGATACCAAGGTGATTTATACTCCTTCCGAGATGGAAATGGAAGCCCTTGATAATGTCTGTGTTGTCGTAAGATTCACAGATGGAAGCGTCACCAGATATCTCTACTTCATAATCAACGTAGTCCCGGCAACCACCATGTACTACGAGGATAATTTCAGTTCCGTTATCTATAATCCAACCACTTACAACCAATGGGAAGTAGTCGGAACTCATGTTTCCGCATTCCAGAGCGAAGACCGTCCCGGTGCCGGTCACGTGTACGGATATGATCCCGCATATGCCGGATCTATCGGTCACAGCCTTGGCGGAGCCCACAAGATCACCGTCTACAACGGAGACTATAAGGACAACGGCAACAACTACGCTACCGCTCAGTTCACTTTCACCGGAACCGGATTTGATATTTACAGTCTTACCGATAAGACAACCGGTGCCGTGCTTGTAAATGTATATAGTGGAACGGATACTACCGGCACGGCAGTTATGAACCGTGTTGTAGATACCTACTTCGGATACTCCCGTACCGGAAGCGGATATGTACGCACCGAGTGGAGCTACGTTACCGATTCAAAGAATCCTTCTGACGGAGGACATTGGGTAGGAAGTAGTGCTATCGTTGATGAGATCGGAACTGACGGAGTCGAGAGGATCCCTGATGATCCCGATGAAAGTGCGACTTATGTCATTTACACTACCAATTACGGTTGGAAGGTAAATGATGATAACGAGACTTTGTATCAGATTCCCGTTGTGAGCGAAACTCTTACGTACGGTACTTACACTGTTGTTATCACTCCTGTTTTCGCAAAATTCTTTGACCATCTCGATACCGATACTTACGATTTCTATCTTGATGCGATAAAGATTTATTCTCCCGCAAACGGAGCATATGATAACAGTTATTACGCTCAGGATGACGAAAGTGCTCCCGAAATTATCGAACTCAGAAGAAGCCTTGTTGGCGGATCCACCGAAGGAAAGGTCAACGGTAATGTATTTATCGACAGCCTTCCTTCAACCGACGATACCGAGCAGTATACTCTCTTCGGTCCCAACCATGAGGTTTACCTGGCAAAAAATCAGTCTGTTTCGTTTACGCTCGGCTCCAATGTTGATCCCGACACTATTGCCGGTATTTACCTCGGAATGAAGGCACTTAACGGTGACACAACTGTAAGAATTAACGGAAAAGCCAGTTACACTGCAAATTCTTCAACTGATATGTATTACAGTATCGGTCAATACGTTACCAACAATAAAGTTATTACGATTGTGAATACAGGAGACGAAATCGTCTCGCTGACTACTTTGAAGGTTACTTTCCAACCGGAATCGTAAATTCAAATCAGACAGCAAGGTCGTAATTAAATTATCATTCTGCAAAAGGGCAGAATTGCCCTTTTGCAGAGTACAAAGGAGATCAGTATATAACAATGAAACGTGTTTATGAAAAACCGACTGTATATATAGAGGATTTGATGCTTTCTCAGAGTATAGCCTCCAGTTGCTACGGTATAGCCAATTTTGCCGAAAATGTCTGCTCAGTTACTGTGAATGCATACGGAATGTCCATCAATATTTTTCAGGACGGACTAATCTGTGATTACACCGGTTCGGGACTTGACGGAATAGTCTGCTATCACGCGCCTGCCGATAACACGCACGTGTTCAGTTCATAATTCAGACAGGGCTGCCGCAGTTTTAAGCGATCCGTTTAAAACGAAAATTGAAAAAGCCTCCTATGATAGAATGTTAGAACATTCATCATAGGAGGCTTTGCTATTTTCAGAAGTCAGATACACATTGAAGAATATGAATATGTAGTAAAATGCAGAAAATCAGTGATTGAATTCGGGAGTCCAGAAATGGTTTCCGTAAATGTCTGTCAGACGGTACATCACGCTGAAACCGTCGGCATTGACCTTCATATTTGCAACTTTAAGTCCACTCTCGGGGACTGTGAAAACAGTTCCGAGGGTGTAGGAAGCCGAGTAAGTGCCGTCAAGATTGTAATAATCACAGAGAAGTTCGATCTTGTCACCGGCTTTGATCGCGACACATCCCTTTGCCTGAACGTCGGTTTCTCCGCCGGAGTATGTCGGGAAAGCACCGGTCACAACTCCTTTGGGATTTTTGGCATCAAAAACGACTTGAATGTCGACCGGCTGACGGTTGAGCAGAGCGGGGATCCGTCCGATCGTTACATATGTTCCGTCGTCCTGTTCCGTATCGGAAACGAGGTAGTAGGCGCAGACATTGCCGTTAAGAGTCATCCATGTGCCGTCGTAATCGAGAAGAAGGTCATTCCCGTTCATCTCAAATGTATTGTCAAGACCGAGGTCAATATAACCGTTACCGTCATTACCGAATACGTTGAGTTCCACAGTCTCGATAAGAGCCCATTCGGCATCAGTCAGAGAAAGGACAGACTTTCCGTCCTTGCTTGTTGCGGTAATGCGGGATGCGTCGATGTAATTGGCGGCAATCTTTTCGGCATTTCCGGCAATAAGATCGGTATCCACCCATGAAAGTTCGGCGGGCATACTGCGTCCTGAGAATCCGGAGAGAAGGCTGATAATTGAAGAAGGATCAACGCTTAATCCCGCGGCAGACGATCCGCCGGAAGTGAAGGATCCGGTGAGGATGTCAATGGGAGAAGTTGAGGATTCGCCGCCCGCAAAGGAAGAGAGCAGGGATCCGAGCAGATCGAATGATGAGCCGGAAGAAGCAGAGGTCTGAGAGGCGGAGGCAGTTATCTGACCGCCGAGTTCAAGGCTTGCGAAAGATTTAATGCACTTGGTGTATTCGCTGTCAATTCCGAGAGCTTCATAGGAGGAAACGGCGGAATTTACGGAATTAGTATTTTCGTAAGGGAAGTAGATACTGATCCCGTAGCATTTGGAAAGGCTTGCTCTGTTGTATTTTACGCAACCTTTGAGGGCAGCGGCGAGAGCCTTTGAGTCATCGGTGGCGATACGGTTGGCAAGGTCAACGAGGTCTACCTGATTGATCTTCTGAGAGAACTGACGTACACCGGCGCGGGCGTTGGCGACATCGTCATAGGAGTCGGAACGTATCATCTCGTTGGTGGAAGAAGCAAATTCTGAGAATGCGGAGGGAACTGTCCCGTGGAGTTCAGCCAGGTCAACGACGGAGAGTGTGACCTTCGCGTTGGCGGAAGATGAAGATGAGGAGGTTACAAAATCGTCGATTATTGTCTTGGCGATCTCGATTGTGGGTTTTGACGTATTCTGGGAGAGTTCGTTCAGCCAGCGAGTGTAGTACCATCCGGTACCGGGTTCGGTCTCTTCGGAGGCAAGCAGATAATCTGCGTGACCTTCGCATACGAGGGCGTTTTCAAGTGTTGCCATAAGGCAGGCATCAAAACCGATAAAGTCGAAATTGCAGTTTGCCTTGTCAAGAGCAGTTTTGATCTTCGAAAGAGTCATTGAAGAAGAATTCGGGTTCTTTTCGTCATAACCGTATCCAGAGACGGAGCCTCCTCCGTGGTCCCAGAAGATCAGAACATTGCGGTTGGCGGGGAAGTTGGTATTGCAGAAGTTAATGAAATCCGCAAGATTGTTCGGGTCTGTCATGGAAGCGTTGCCTGCGTTATCCTTGACGAGGGCGAGGGCATCGGTCCTGACCTGATAGATCTGGTTTTTCGTGTTCGAAATGGTGTTGTTTTTCCACTTGCTGCATCCTCCGGTCTCAACGATAATGTTGACTTTATCGGAGATGTTTGCTTTCATCATTTCCTGCAAGTCTGCGGTGGCCATACCGTATTTTGATTCAAGGTCGGTGCCGCACATATAAATCATAATAGTAACGACGTCATTTCCGTTCCCGAGGGGAGTCACACGTTTGGGACGTGCATCGGGGGATACTGAATAGTCAAGAACGCCGTCTTTATAGTCTTCATACTGATTGTTATCAGTGACTTCACCGCCGTTGTTGCCTCCGTTGTCCGGATCAATGTCGGGAAAAATGGGTAGATTTCCGCCGCAGGTTTTCAGAATAATGAAACCCACGATAAGAATAGCGGCGAGAATAAGAATTGTTTTGAGATTAAGTTTTACGGGGAGTGATTGGCTGCCGGAAGTATTTCCGGAGGAAGTGCCAAACGGCAAACCTGAAATCGAACGCTTTCCTGAGGTACCCGAAGTTCTGCCTCCGTTGCCTACGGGACGCGATCCGTTGTTAACCTGCCTGCCTTTATTCAGATCAGCTGAGCCGGATTCTACGTGTTTCTCACGGCTGTGAGGTTTCTGATTGGGTTGCATGATAATATCCTCATTTCTTTTGAAATAAATATTTTAGTTGAATATCATAATACCACATTTTTCTGTTTTTTTCAATAATAAAAACAAGAAAAAAGAAGGTTATGACGTTTTTTGCAGAAAGGGAAAAGATTTATTTGGATTCAAATTGACAACAGGAGTATTGTATGATACAATAAAATGCAATTTATGGAATGGAGAATACGATATGAAAAAAATTTTGGTAGTTGTTGATATGCAGAACGATTTTGTTGACGGAGCACTCGGTACAGCCGAGGCAGTCGCGATAGTTCCGAATGTGGCGAGGAAGATCAGAGAATTTTGCGGTGACGAGATCTTTGTCACATATGACACACATTACGACAATTATCTGAATACTCATGAGGGACACAAACTTCCGGTGCCGCACTGCATTGACGGAACGTACGGTCACGACCTCAACGCTGAGATAAAGAATGCTCTGGCGGGCAGAGAGTATAAGGATGTGATCAAGGCAGGATTCGGAAGTTTCAGTATATCAAAAGGACTGAAAGACCGTTATCCCGGTGAGGAAATGGAGTTTGAACTTGTGGGACTTTGCACCGATATCTGTGTGGTATCAAATGCGCTGATATTGAGGGCAGGATATCCCAACGCAAAGATCACCGTTGATGCATCCTGCTGTGCGGGAGTGACGCCCGAAACACATAATGCGGCGCTGACGACCATGAAATGCTGTCAGATAGATATAAAATGAGAATAAAAAGGTAGTTGTTCTTGTGAACTTGTTGCCGCGTCCATGCGACCTGAAAACAAAACGGAGTAAAAAAATGACAAGAAAAGAAACAGCTAAGGAAAATTTTCTGAAAGGCTATAATTGTGCTCAATCACTGACTCTCGCGTTTGCCGATCTGATTCCGGTCGAACGGGAAGATCTTCTGAAAATGAGTTGTTCATTCGGCGGAGGAATGGGACGTTTGCGTGAGGTTTGCGGTGCTGTCAGCGGAATGTTTATGCTCGTCGGATTCCTTTACGGATACCACACACCCGAGACCGGTGACATCAAGAAGGAACACTATGCAAGAGTGCAGGAACTTGTGGGAAATTTTGAGAAAGCTTACGGGAGCATAATCTGCCGCGACCTTCTCGGACTGACAGTACATCGGGATGATCCCACCCCCGATGCGCGCACGGCGGAGTATTACGACAAACGCCCGTGCCCCGATATCGTGGCAGCGGCGGCGGAGATTCTCGAAGAATATATTGCCAATAATCCGATATCTACGAAAAACGATTAATAACAGATAAAATCCGCATATTGTGCTTGACAGAAAAACAAAAATATGATATGATGTTGGTGATATCAGATTGATATCACCAACTGTCCATACGGAGGTTACAGAAATGCTGAAAATCGAACATCTGACAAAAAAATACGGCGAGACGAAAGCTGTTGACGATCTGTCACTTCATATTGCACCCGGAGAAATTTACGGATTTATCGGTCATAACGGAGCAGGAAAAACAACAACGCTGAAATCGGTTGTGGGGATACTGAAATTTGATGAAGGTGAGATCACCGTTGACGGGGTATCCGTCAAAGAGAATCCCGTTGAAGCAAAGAAGAAGATCGCGTATATTCCCGACAATCCGGATCTTTATGAGTTCATGACGGGAATAAAATATCTGAATTTTATTGCCGATATCTTCGGAGTAGGGGCAGAGGAACGTCAGGAGCGTATACACAAATACGCAGATGCTTTTGAACTGACGGGCGATCTTGCACAGCACATCAACGCATACTCTCACGGAATGAAGCAGAAACTTGCGATAATATCCGCTCTGATACACGAGCCGAAACTCCTGATAATGGATGAACCTTTTGTGGGACTTGACCCCAAGGCGGCTCATACACTCAAAGAGATAATGCGTGAGATGTGCAGCGAGGGCAGAGCGATTTTTTTCTCGACTCACGTGCTTGAAGTGGCGGAAAAACTTTGTGACAAGGTAGCAATAATCAAGGACGGAAAACTCCTTCGTTCGGGAACTATGGAGGAAGTCAAGGGAGATAATTCACTTGAAGGCGTATTCCTTGATCTGGAGGATGAGAAATGATAAAGGCATTACTGAAAAAACAGTTTGCCGAACTCGGGGCGACATATGTAAGAAATAAGAAGACGGGTAAAATGCGTTCAAAAGCCGGAATAATCGGGTTTGTTCTGCTGTTTGTCTTTCTTTTTGCCCTGCTCGGAGTTTCGTTTTACTTTCTTGCCGGATCGATAGCTGAAGTTATGATTCCGGCAGGACTTTCCTGGCTGTATCTTGCACTGACGTCAAGTATATCCGTGGTGCTCGGCGTGTTCGGAAGTGTTTTCACAACTTATGCAGGACTGTATCAGGCGAAGGATAACGAACTTCTCCTTTCAATGCCGATAAAGCCCTCGGCGATACTGTTCGTACGTCTTACGGGAGTATATGTTACGGGACTTCTTTACGGTTCTCTTGTTATGATACCGTCACTTATTGCGTATTTCATATATGAGAAACCTTCTCCTTCGGCGGCTGCAACATCGGTACTGACATGGATCTCTCTGAGTTTTCTAATACTGACACTCACTTGTATTCTCGGGTGGGTAGTTGCGCTTATTGCATCAAAACTCAAAAACAAGAGTTTTGTTACTGTTTTTATTTCCATTGCGTTCATAGCAGGATATTACATTATTTATTTCAACCTCAATAAACTTATTGAAAATCTGATCGCTCATGCGGCGGAATTCGGAGAAAAGGTGCGCGGCTCTGCCTATCCTCTTTATGTTCTCGGAAAGGGTGCCGCCGGAGATTGGCTGAGTTTTTTAATTGTGTTTGTTGTTATCGCGGTACTGACTGCGCTTACGTATCTGATCCTTTCACGCAGCTTCATCAGAATAGCAACGACGAAATCAAGCGGAAGAAAAACACGTTATACCGAGAAAAGAGCTAAAGTTTCAGGTATCGGAAAGGCTCTGTATTACAAAGAATGGGCACGTTTTTCATCAAGTCCGACATATATGCTCAATACCGCACTCGGAACTCTTCTGATGCCCGTCGTAGGGATCATTGCGCTGATAAAGGGAAAGGAACTGACATCATTCTATCCTGTATTCGAGGCAATGGGCATAAATATAGGCGCATTTCTGCCGCCTTTCATTCTTGCCGCCGTATGTCTTGTAGCAACGATGAATGCAGTGACCGCGCCCTCTGTTTCGCTTGAAGGAAATAATCTTTGGATTATTCGTTCATCTCCGGCGGATACGAAAAAGGTGCTTGATGCAAAACAGTACCTGCATCTGTCCGTGAGCGTTCCTCCGGTGATCTTCCTTACCGTATGTATTGATGCAGCACTCGGAATTGATGTCGTGAATTTCATTCTGACCGTAATCGGTGCCGTGATGTTTTCGGTGCTTATATCCGCATCCGGACTTGCGCTCAATCTCAAAATGCCGAATCTCGACTGGACCAACGAAACCGTAGCCGTAAAACAGAGCGTTCCTGCCCTTATCGTGGTTTTCGGCGGCTGGGCAGCGGCAGTGGCGGTTGGCGTTGCGGGATTCTTTGCCGTAAAAATTATGAGTTCCACGGTGTTCCTTCTGATCTGTATCACCGTTTTCGCTCTTGCTGCGGGGCTGATAAACTTGTGGATCGACAAAAAAGGAACTGAAATATTCGAAAATCTTTGATTCTTCAGAATCGGGAGTGTAAAAAAGTTTTGGCTTTATTACACTCCCGATGTTTTATAAGGCACTGCATTGATTTTTGTACTTAATTGTGATATAATTTACTTACCCGGAACGCAGAAAGACGTTCATTCGTTGGGGAAAAACCTTATAACGCGGAAAAGGCGGGTGGATCATGTGGTATACGTTGAATACTTTGACGAAGAAGATGTGAATAACGTCTGCGCAACTCTTGTTGATGCTCCCGAGCAGGTGATTTTTATCGGCGGAAACGCAAAGAAGATGAAAAAAGCGGCGTCACAGTACCGCAAAGTCTTCGAGGCACGCGGAATAACGACGAGGATCGTCTGTCTTTCCGTAAATGTGAATCACCTTGACGATATAGTTCATCTTCTGTCTAATATTGTGGAAAGCAATACGGACGAAAACGGTAAATGCAGCTGCGTTTTTGATCTGACCGGAGGACGTGACCTTGTCCTTGTAGCAATGGGGATCGTGTATAAGATCTACTCCGAAAGAGAAATACAGATGCAGAGATTCAATATTTCGGGCGGCAGGGTGATCGACTGTGATGCGGACGGGAGAAAATTTTCCGCATGTGTTCCGCAGCTTACCGCAGAGGAATGCATAATGATCCACGGCGGAGGCATAGTCTATGCGAATCAGAAGACAGGCGGAACACGTAAATGGAATAATAACGAGGGATTTCTTGAGGATATTGACGGGATATGGGAAGTTTGCAGGCGGGATGTCAGGCGGTGGAATTCACAGATCAATCTGCTTGAAACTGCAAATAAAATGAAGATTATTGAGAATACCGACGATCCCGACTATGATCCGCTTCTGATCGAAGCAAATATCGCGTCAATTACGGCACATTTGGGGCGTGGAAGCGAGAAAAAACTTGATTCATTTGATTCGGTAATATCAGGACTACGTCAAAACGGGATACTTACGGAGTATTCAAGTGACGGTGTAAAACTGAGAGTAAGATATAAGAATGAGCAAGTTCGTGCCTGCCTTGCAAAGGTGGGACAGGCTCTTGAAATGAAGATATATTCAACAGCACTAAAATTGAGGGATGCGAACGGAAAACCTATATACAATGACGTAATGAACGGAGTTGTCATTGACTGGGACGGAGAGATTGTACACCCTAAGGGCAGTCGTATCAAGGACACGGAGAACGAGATCGACGTGATAATGATGCACGGGGCGATTCCCGTTTTCGTATCCTGCAAAAACGGAAACGTTGATACGGATGAACTGTATAAACTTTGTTCAGTTGCCGACAGATTCGGCGGAAAATATGCCCGTCGTGTACTTGTGGCAAATGCCGTTGATGAAGGTGCCGCAGGCGACCATCTGCGTCAGCGTGCGGCGGATATGGATGTCCGGCTTATTGAGAACGTGCAGAATATGAATGACGAGGAACTTTGCAGGGTCATTACAAATCTGTGGAGAAAATGATGTACTGAATTTATACGAAAATGGGTCTGAGATGGAAAGAAAGAAAAACGACAAGGGAAACAATACGAAAAAAACTGTTTTGAAATCTCCGCGGCACTTGATTGTGCCGGTATCCGCGGGAGTTTTGATCACGGTGATAATTGCCGCGGTAAAAGGATTGTTTTCGGCAAGAAGTACTGCCGCCGCGATTCTTGCAATGAGTGACGGTGCATTCGTTTCCGGCTTGATCCTTGCCGCAGCGGGACTTTTGCTTTTGTCGCTTTCAAACGAAACTTCTTCGACACTTAAATGTTTTGTGCTGAATATCGGGAAAAAGGGAAAGGGCCACGATAATTCAAAGAAGAAAAATCTGACCGCGGAAGACCGTATTCCGTGCCGATATACGTTTATTGCCGCTGCAATATTTGCTGCAGCGGGAATAATCCTTGCTGTTGTTTACTGATACACAGCATTTTTGACGGCGTACTGTGAAACAGCCAAATAAACCAACCGAATAAAAAATGGGGTCGGTCACAATAGGCGTGATCAACCCCATTTTTTAAGGCAATACCGCACAATTGTGGCGGTGCAGATGCGCCGTCAGATTTTTCGTCAGACGATACAAAATGAGGAAGGAATAGTTAATCTATTTCAACGAAATTTTGTGAAGTATGACGGAAAAGATGCAAGCATATGCGCAGTCAAGGCGTCAGCCGTGAATTGTGCGGTATTGCCTTAATCTTCTTTTTTCAGAGTCTGAAGGGCAGCACCTATGACGGTACCGTACCGACTGAGTTCCGGAATTATGAAATTGACTCCGAAAGTGGGAGCGAGGGTTTCAAATACTTTGCACATAGGCTTTATGGCAGTGAGGTTTCCGGTAAGAACTATATCTTTCAGTTTGAAAGATCTGGCGGCAAAAATAGACATCATGGCAACAGTCTCCGCCACCATATTGAAAATACCGAGTGCAATGTCATGGCGTGAGGCGAGATCGCTGAGGTTTCCGAAGTTTGAAGCCGTAAGGTCAAGATTTACCTCGGGGAAGATCTCGGGACGTGAGATGTCACGGATCCTCAGGTCAACACGGCTGAGATCTCCGCCCTCGCAGATCTGGTCAAGATGTACGACTGTGTCGATACCGAGCATTTTGCGGGCAAGTCCCGTTATAGTACCTCCTCCGATTCCGGTACCGCCGAGGTACTCGGTCACGGGGCCGTCGGGAGAGTTTTTTGCGTGAATCAGTGCAGTACCGGTGCCCATACTGACTACGATCGCTTCGTCAAGACCGGAAAGATAAAGACCGCCGGTACCGACGCTTGCAAATTCAGATACGGAGCGGCAGGTAAGTCCGTAAATCGGCTCGGTGATGAAAGCAGATCCGGCACCCGTCATCATGATCCGGTCAATGTCGCCGAGGGAAAGTTTATTTTCGAGAGTGAAACGTCCGAATGCACCGTAAACGGCAGTTACTGGGTCGGTAGCCTTTATGAACATAGGTGTGATCAGCGTTCCGTCGGGGGCGAATCCGACGATCTTTGTGGTGCTTCCGCCAACGTCGATACCGATGACGGTTTTGCTTGAATTTATTCTTGCGGCTGCCTGTTCCAAAGTTTCAACCATGATAATCTCCAAATTCAGTAAGTTTTTTAAGAAATTAACAAGATAATTATAACATTGTCTTGCAAAAAAATCAAGACGGTGGTATAATAAAAACAAAAAAACTGCGTCTCCGGTTGTCCGGAGCGGAAAGGACGTACATAAATGTCATTCAAGAACCCGGATACCGCAATCCTCGGCGAAAAAGAACTTTATATATTCGATATGGACGGGACAATTTACCTCGGATATAATGTTTTTCCTTTTGCGATTCGTTTTATAAATAATCTTCGCGCTCACGGGAAGCGTGTACTTTTCTTCACGAACAATGCTTCCCATACCACAGATTTCTACGTGAAGAAACTGACCAAACTCGGATTCTCTCCTACAAGAGATGAGATTATGACATCCGGAGATGTAACCATTGAATTTCTCCGCCGTCACCGTGCGGGAAAGAGCGTATATCTTGTAGGGACCGACGAACTCGTTGAGAATTTCCGCGAGAACGGGATCAATATGCTTACCGGAGACGAAGAGAAGGCTGATATCGTCATCACGAGTTTTGATACTTCAATGACTTATAAAAAAATGGATAACGCCTGCCGCCTCGTCCGCGGAGGAGCGGAATATCTCTCCACTCATCCGGACTTCAACTGCCCGACAGAGACCGGATTTATTCCGGACAGCGGAGCGATCGCGGCGTTCGTTACCGCATCCACCGGCAAGACACCGATATATTTCGGCAAGCCATACCGTGAGACAGTTGAGATGATAGGAGAGGCAACCGGAGTAACGCTTGATAAAATGTGCATCTTCGGCGACAGACTTTATACGGACATTGCCCTCGGAAAGAAGCACGGAGTAACCGCCGTTCTTGTTTATTCCGGAGAGACAACCCCCGAAGATGTTGAGGCAGCAGAGCCTGCCGCAAAACCCGACTACGCATTCCCGTCGCTTGACGAAGTGGATCACGTAATTTTCGGTTGAGTTTTAAATTGTTGTTTTTAATACATAATACGGAGAATCGGGCGCATTTGTGACCCGATTCTTCGATTGAATGACAAAAACAGGAGAAAAATATGTCGTTTGATGCCGGAATGCTTGCCGCCGTGATCTCGGAAGTGAACCGAGAGGCGGAGGGATTCAGAATTGAAAAAGTATATCAGCCGCAGAATGATGAGATAGTGCTGCTTATGCGCGGGAGAGAGGGAAGCCGGCGTCTGCTGCTTCGCTGCGGTGCTTCGGATCCGCGTATATCCTTCACTACCGCGTCAAGAGATAATCCTGCGTCACCTCCAATGCTCTGTATGCTGCTGCGAAAGCATCTTCAGGGAGCGGTGTTCTGCGGTGCCGAACAGATAGGATTTGAGCGAGTGGCTAAACTTGCTTTTGATTCAAGGGACGAACTCGGTTACCCTTGTAAGAAATATCTTATTGCCGAGGTAATGGGAAAGAACAGCAATCTTATCTTCACAGACGAGAAAATGAAGATCCTCTCTGCAATGCGGGTGGTGGACTTTACAACGTCACGTCTTCGTCAGATTCTTCCCGGTATGAAATACGAACTGCCTCCCGCACAGGAAGGAAAACGCGATCCGAGGACTGAAACCGAAGACGGTTTTACCGGGTGTTTTTTGTCAGTTCCGGCAGATATGAGTGCGGCAAAATTTATAAATTCCGCATATCTCGGAGTATGTCCTGCCGTAGCACGTCAGATCGTTTACCGTGCGTCGGGAGACATATCGGCAACTGTCGGGCAGTCGGATTGTAAAAAACTTTTCGACGTTTTCAGAAGCGTTTTCGACGACGTGATCTCCGGGAGATTCATTCCGGTTATGGTGTACGACGGGAAACGCCCCGTTGAATACTCATTTTTGCCGCTGACACAGTACGGATCCGAAAACTGCCGTTCTTTCGGGAGTTTCGGGGAAATGCTCGATCTATATTTCAGAGAGAAGGATCACGCATCGCTCGTAAGCGCGCGTGCCGCTGATTTGCAGCACGCGGTAAATTCCTCCGTGTCAAGACTTGAAAGAAAACTTGATCTGCAGCGAGCCGAACTTGCCGACTGCGCACGCGGAGAAGAGTACCGCCGTGACGCGGACTTGATAGTTGCGAATATTTACAGATTGAAGAAAGGCGACACGGACGTCAGACTTACCGACTATACGGAACAATCGGAAGACGGATCTTTTGCCGAGCGCAGTCTGCACCTCGACCCGAGGCTGACGCCTTCCGCAAACGCGCAGAAGCTTTATAAGAAATACAATAAATGCTGTACCGCCAATAGAGAACTTACCCGTCAGATCTCGATCGCCGAGGGTGAACTTGAATATCTTCTGACCGTTCGGGATTCGGTCAACCGTGCAGAGACAGGTGCTGATTTTGCGGGGATACGCAACGAACTTGAAAAAGCAGGATATCTGCGTCAGAAGAAGGGGGCAGCACCGGCTAAATCCGTGAAGAACACACCTGCGGTTTATGAAACCTCCGGCGGATATACCGTATTATGCGGAAAAAACAATCTTCAAAACGACGAATTGACATTCAGACTGTCCGAGCGTGGGGATATCTGGTTTCATGCAAAGGGAGTTCCCGGTTCGCACGTGCTTTTGCGAACGGGAGGGGAGGAGCCGCCGGTTGAAGATATGACGGAAGCTGCCGAGATCGCGGCATATAATTCCAATGCACGCGGGGGGGATAATATTCCCGTTGACTATTCTGACGTAAAGAATATCAAGAAACCGTCAGGTTCACGTCCGGGATTTGTGATCTATCATACAAACCGGACCGCGTACGTCACGCCGGACGCAGAGAAAATCGCCGCAATGCGACGGAAGGACTGATTTTTCGGTGATGCAAAACAGACAGGAAAAGAACGGAGGCAGATAAATGTCCCTGTATAACGCTGATAAAAAAGATGATATTGAAAAACTTAAAAGAATGCTGATTGATTCCGATAATACCGTGTTTCTGACCGGGGCAGGTATGTCCACAGACAGCGGAATACCGGATTTCCGCGGGAGCCGCGGGATATATACGGTATCTGAGGAAGATTCTCCGGAATATCTCATAAGCCGTGAGTGCCTTATCTGCGAGCCTGAAAAGTTTTTCGAAAACTACCGGACAAAACTCCTTTATCCCGATGCCGAGCCAAACAGAGGACATTATGCGCTTGCAGAACTTGAAAAGCAGGGACTTATTCAGGAACTGATCACGCAGAACATCGATACTCTGCATGAGAGAGCGGGAAGCCGTAATGTCATAAAACTTCACGGTACCACCTTACGAAACTACTGCATCAGATGCGGGAAAGAATACCCTGATAAGTTTATCGCTCAGACGACCGGAATACCGCACTGTTCATGCGGGGGCATAGTGCGTCCTGACGTGGTACTTTACGGTGAAGGAGTTCCGGAAAAGATCTATACCGCTGCGGAGAACGCCGCATATGACGCACGACTTATGGTCGTTGTCGGCTCGTCGCTTGCGGTAAATACGGCATCATCGATCGTAAGATGCTTCGGCGGCGGACATCTTGTTATTATCAACCGTACCCCGACATCATACGACAGATACGCCGATCTTGTCATTCACGGAGAAATATCCGATATTCTTCCGGCACTGTGTGAAGATGATTGAAATATCTGAATAATACAATGAAAAAAGCGTCTCTGAGGTAATTTTACTTGACAGAGACGCTTCTTATGTAGTATAATTATAAAGAATATTTTATAAATGTACGAGGAATTGATGAAATACAGAGATACTCTTCTTTCGCCGGAACTTTCGGCGGAAAGATCAAAATATGTTTCTCTCGTAAAAGAGAGAATAAGCGGTACGGGAGTACTTGCATTTATACAGACGTTCGGCTGCCAGCAGAATGAAGCAGACGGTGAACGTGTGGCGGGCATGGCTGTTGAAATGGGTTACGGACTCACTTCCGATCCTGCCGCCGCGTCGCTGATAGTTGTGAATACCTGCGCCGTCAGAGAGCACGCAGAGAAAAAGGCACTGTCCTCGGTCGGACAGTATAAACACTGCAAAAAGCAGAATCCCGATCTTATTATCGCTGTCTGCGGCTGTATGGCGTCGCAGGAACACCGTGCGGACGAACTGAAAACAAAATATCCGTACGTTGACTTTACATTCGGAACATCAGATCTTTATATGCTGCCGGAACTGCTCTGGAAGCGTCTTTGTGGTGGAAAACGTATGTTTCTTATTCCTCAGGACGAGCCTCCCGTAGCAGAGGGAATCCCCGTCGTACGTGCGTCAACTTACAGAGCGTGGGTCAGTATCATGTACGGCTGCAACAATTTCTGCTCTTACTGTATAGTTCCATATACGAGGGGAAGAGAACGCAGCCGCTGCCCTGATGAAGTTGAAAAGGAAGTGCGCGGACTGATAGCCGACGGATACCGTGATATCACTCTTCTCGGGCAGAATGTGAATTCATACGGCAGGGACTGTTCGTTTGACTGTAATTTTGCTCAGCTTCTTGCAAGGCTGTCTTCAATAGAGGGGGATTACAAACTCCACTTTATGACGAGCCATCCGAAAGATGCAACGCGTGAACTGATTGATGTTATGGCATCGTCCGAACATATAGCACGTCAGTTTCATCTTCCTGCCCAGTCCGGCAGCGACAGGATACTGAAAGCCATGAATCGTCATTACGATCTTGAAAAATATCTCGGGATTGTTGATTATATACGGGAAAAACTTCCGGATGCCGTTCTGACATCTGACATAATCGTGGGTTTCCCGGGTGAGACTGAGGAGGATTTTGAAGCAACGCTCGATATGCTCCGCAGAGTCAGATACGATATGGTTTATTCATTTATCTATTCTCCGCGGAAAGGAACACCGGCAGGCCGTATGGATGGGCAAATCCCCGAGGAAATAAAGGGAGAGCGTCTGCGCCGCCTTCTTGACGTTCAGACTGAAATCTCCAACGAAGCAAATCACCGGTACGCGGGAAGGAACATTCGTGTTCTCTGCTGCGGCAGAAGTACAAACGATCCGAATATGCTCGAAGGTCGTACCGAAGGAAATAAGATCGTGCTGTTCGAGGGTCCCCCTGAACTCGAAGGCAGTTTTGTGAATGTTGAAGTCACCGATACAAGACCTTTTGCACTGTACGGTAAAAAACTGAAATAATAAAAAAATAATGGAAAAACGAGGTAAAAAACAATGGAATACAATGAAATAATTGCACACGCTTCCGAAATCGGAAAATCCATAAAGGAGAGCGATCTGATGAAGGCGTATGAGGCTGCCGAGGCTGCGTATCTTGCTGATACGGAGCTTCAGAATATGATCCGTGAATACGGTGTTCAGCAGGAAGCTCTTGCACAGGAAAGCGCACAGAGCGTTCCCAATGCCTTCCTTACAGAAACTATTGAGAAGAGACTTCAAAGCCTATATGACGAGATCACAAGCCGCAAATCCGCCGCTGATTTCTTTGAAACTCAGGAAAAAGTCCGCGCTCTGCTGACAGAAGTCAACGAAGCGATAATGAAGGAAGTAACGGGAGAGGATCCCCACGCCCATGATGGCTGCACTCACGATTGCAGCACCTGCGGCGGCTGCCATTGATTGAACAAAAAAACACACAAATAGAGTTTAACGGCAAAATGACGGATCCGATCCGATTTGCAGGAGGTTTGCGCCATGACTCCCATGATGGAGCAATATTTTGAGATAAAAAATCAATATAAAGACTACCTGCTCTTTTACAGACTGGGCGACTTTTACGAAATGTTCTTCGACGACGCTCTGACCGCATCACGCGAACTTGAACTGACGCTGACCGGACGTGACTGCGGAGAGAAGGAAAGAGCACCCATGTGCGGAGTACCTTTTCACAGTGCAGAGGGATATATTGCACGCCTTATCGAAAAAGGATATAAGGTAGCGATTTGTGAACAGCTTGAAGATCCGGCACTTGCAAAGACACTCGTAAAACGTGATGTGATCCGAATAATAACTCCCGGAACCGTGCTCGAACCGGAAATGCTTACCGAGTCAAAAAACAACTATCTGTGTTCGATCTGTCTCGGTGAGGAAAGATGCGGAGTATGTTTTGCCGATATATCCACCTCGCAGGTTTACGCTACGTCATTCTCAGGCGGAACGTATCAGGCAGAACTGTTAAATGAACTCGGAACGTATTCTCCCCGTGAAGTGATACTTAATGTACCCGCGTCATTTAATACGGAACTTACGGGATTCATAACCGGACGGCTCAATGCAATGCTCGAAGACGACAGAGCACGTTATTTTGAACCTGCACGTGCGTCGGAGATCGTGGAGAAGCAGTTTTCCGGCATTCTCCGCGATTCAGACCGTGAAAAAAAAGAACTTATGTACGCCCTCGGTGCGTTGATACAGTATATAAATGAAACGCAGAAAACCGATACGTCGTACATAAAGGATCTGAATATTTACGAGAACGGTCAGTATATGCAGCTTGATATTGCCACCAGACGCAATCTTGAACTTACCGAAACACTGCGTACCAAAGAGAAAAAAGGTACGCTGCTGTGGGTGCTTGATAAGACACGGTCGTCTCCCGGAGCAAGGCTTCTGCGTCAGTGGATAGAGCATCCGCTGCTGAATGTGACACGCATAACCCGCCGTCAGAGTGCCGTCGGGGAACTCGTGGATAACTATATGCTGCGCGAGGACGTTTCCGATCTTCTTTCGGGTGTTCTTGACCTTGAACGTCTTGTGACAAAGATCGTGTATGGAAATGCCAATGCACGTGATCTCCGTGCTGTTGCCGCGACACTTGCGCTTATTCCGCCCATCAAAGAGCAGCTTGCCGTATGCACAGGTCAGGAACTCGTTTCTCTGCGTGAAGGACTTGATACGCTTGAAGATATCTGTTCACTTATTGATAAGGCAATCGTCAAGGATCCGCCTTTTTCGGTCAGAGAGGGAGGAATGATCTGCGACGGTTTCAATGAAGATATCGACAAGCTCAGAAATATTGTAACCAACGGTAAGGACTGGATCGCAAATACCGAGGCAAAAGAAAAGGAAGCCACCGGGATCAAGAATCTTCGGATCGGATATAATCGCGTTTTCGGTTATTATATCGAAGTCACAAAATCATATATGGATCTTGTACCGGATACATATATCCGCAAGCAGACACTTGCCAATGCCGAAAGGTATATAACTCAGGAACTCAAAGATACAGAGGCAATGGTACTCGGAGCGGGAGACAGACTTGCGTCTCTCGAATACGAACTGTTCACACAGGTAAGATCTTCGGTTGCTGCCGCGGCTGCACGTCTGCAAGGCGTAGCCGCAAACCTTGCCCGTCTTGATGTTTACTGTTCACTCGCGTCGGTCGCCGCAAAATATAATTACGTCTGCCCGTCACTTAATGAAGATAAGAAAATATATATACGTGACGGACGCCATCCCGTTGTGGAGCGTTTTGTCAAGGATGCATATTTTGTGCCGAACGATACCACGCTCGACATGAAAAACAACCGCGTGATGATAATCACAGGACCGAATATGGCAGGAAAATCCACATATATGCGTCAGGTCGCGCTGATTACGGTCATGACGCAGATTGGATCTTTTGTTCCTGCTGCATCTGCCGATATGTGTGTAGTGGACAGAGTATTTACCAGAGTAGGTGCTTCCGACGACCTTGCGTCCGGACAGTCCACATTTATGCTTGAGATGAACGAGGTGGCGACGATCCTGCGAAGTGCCACGAAAAACAGCCTTATCATCTACGACGAGGTCGGGCGGGGAACATCAACATTTGACGGAATGAGTATTGCACGTGCGATTCTTGAATATACGCAGAGCAAAAAAGTGGGAGCCAAGACTCTTTTTGCCACTCACTATCATGAACTCACGGGCATAGCGGATGAACTTGACGGCGTTGTAAACTATAATATTGCCGCACGAAAGCGCGGCGACGGAATAATCTTCCTGCGTAAGATCGTGCCGGGATCCACAGACGACAGTTACGGAATAGAAGTAGCAAAACTCGCAGGTATCCCCAATGAAGTAATAAAACGGGCGCGTGAAGTTCTTGCCGAAGTTGAAGCGAAGTCAAGAGCTGTCACAGCTTCGGATGTTATCGTGACCGACGACGATACGATAAGCCTTGATGACTGCATCAACGGACAGGTGATAGACGATATCCGAGCCGCAGATCTGAATAATATGTCACCTTTTGAGGCACTGAGCCTGCTCAATGACTTGCAGCAGAGACTGAAATAAAAGAAAATCCATAGGATCGGAGGTGATCGGAAATGGGAAAGATAAATGTACTGAGTTTTGAGGTCGCAAACCTTATTGCCGCCGGTGAAGTTGTGGACAGACCGTCTTCGGTAATAAAAGAACTTGTCGAGAACTCAATCGACTCCGGCGCGACCCGCGTCACGGTTGAGATACAGCGCGGCGGAATAATGTTTATGCGGGTGACTGACAACGGATGCGGCATTGCTCCCGAAGATCTTCCCGTTGCCGTTCGCCGACACGCCACGAGTAAGATAAAAGATGCGAATGACCTCGACGGAATAATCACTCTCGGTTTTCGCGGTGAAGCACTGGCGGCGATAAGTGCAGTATCTGACGTGAGGATCATATCAAAGACTGCGGAAAATCCCCTCGGTGCATCTATCGAGGTAAATTCCGGACGAGTCGGGGAGGTCACGGAACGCGGAGCCTCTGACGGCACAACGGTCATAGTTGAAAATCTTTTTGCCAATGTTCCCGCAAGACTGAAATTTCTCAAACGTGATCTGACCGAAGCCATGGCAGTATGCTCCGTAGTGGAGAAAATAGCGATGTCTCATCCCGAGATCGCCATCAGAATGATATCCGACGGTGTTGTGAAACTTGATACTGCCGGTGATGGGAAACTATACGGAGTGATCCGCTGCGTGTACGGAAAGGACTTTGCCGCGAAGATGATGCCGGTCGATTCTGAGCAGAACGGGGTCCGTGTATACGGATACGTAACATCTCCCGTTGCGCCGCGGGCAAACCGGAGTTATCAGAATTTCTTTATTAACGGAAGATACATAAAGACCAGAACAGGTTCCGCTGCGATCGAGCAGGCGTATACGTCGTATATTCCGCCGGAAAAATTTCCGGGATGCGTTCTGCGTATAGAACTCTCCCCGAATGTGGTGGATGTGAACGTACACCCATCAAAACTTGAAGTTAAGTTTTCCGACGAACGTCCCGTGTTTGACTGTATTTATCACGGGGTCAGAGGTGCTCTGCGGGAAAATTCCGAACGTCCCGGATTCGGTACTGATTCAGATAAGAAAAATGCAGAGGAAAAGAACGTAACGCAGAGCTTTAAGACTTCAATGTCAACTGTTGTTCCCCGCGTCAGCAGCGCATTTGTTCCGATAAATGACAGAACTGCCGCTGCAGATAAGACAAAGGATGATTTTGTTCGGCAGTTGGATCTTGCCGATAACGCCGCAGCGTTCCGTGGACAGAATTCACAAAAGAATCCGGTGCAGTCCGTACAAACTCAGAAAGAAGATTTCTGGCAGCATATTTCTGTTGTTTCAGATGCAGATGCGGATAAAGACAAATGTCAGAAAAAAAAACAGGATATACCAAAACGAACCGAAGAAGTTCCGCCTCTTCCTACGGAAAATGACGCACCTCCGGCATGGCTTTCTTCGCTGCCGCACGGAAACGGAACTGAGTGCGTTTTAACAGGAAATAACGAGAAATCCAATAATAATAACGGAACTGCAAATTACTGTGATTCCGGACTGCCATCCGACGAAGGAGCAAAAGATGATGAACTTGTCCGGTATATTTCCGATTCCGGGGGGATCTACCGTATAGTCGGTGAGATTTTCAACTCATATATCCTCGTGGAAGTCGGAAATGAATTGATAGTGATCGACAAACATGCCGCACACGAAAGACTGATATTTGAAGAACTCCGAGGAAGAATGGCGAAGGGAAGCGAGAGGACAAGTCAGTTTCTTGCCGTTCCCATTGAAGTCATGCTGATGAGTGACGAGGTCGCTGCGATCGAGCAGTACCGCGAAAGGATCGAGAATATAGGCTTTTCTTTCTCCACGGCACGCAATACCGTTTATGTCAACGAGATACCGTCATCGATCGGGACTGACGACGTGGAGACAATGTTTGAAAATTTTGCTGATGTCATAAAGACCGGCGGCGGAAGTGTTGAACTCACCGAGGAGATCGTCTTTGAAAAGGCACTTTATCAGGCATCCTGCAAGGCGGCAATAAAGGCGGGGAGAGTATATCCGGAAGAGTTTGACGAGGATATTGTAAAGCAGCTTTTCGACCATCCCGAAGTAACTTATTGCCCTCACGGAAGACCGATAGCACTGAAAATCGAAAAGAGTTACATAAATCACAGATTCAAAAGAAACTGAATCCGATCAAAAAAGGAAGAAAAAACAATGTTTGAACTTTACTCCACCGAAGGAAAGGCACGCCGCGGCGTGCTGCACACCGTTCACGGTGATATACAGACGCCGGTATTTATGAATGTCGGCACCTGTGCTGCTATTAAGGGCGGTATTTCCGCCGAGGATCTTCATGAGGTTGGCTGTCAGGTCGAACTTTCAAATACCTATCATCTTCACATACGTCCCGGAGACGATCTGATATATAAACTCGGCGGACTGAGAGAGTTTATGAACTGGGACGGTCCGACACTCACGGACAGCGGCGGATTTCAGGTTTTTTCCCTTGCAGCACTGCGCAAGATCACTGAGGAGGGAGTGAAATTTGCCTCTCATATCGACGGGAAACGTATTTTTATGGGACCCGAGGAGAGTATGCAGATACAGTCACACCTGGCATCCACGATTGCAATGGCATTTGACGAGTGCGTGGCAAATCCTGCCCCGTACGATTATGTAAAGGCATCCTGCGAAAGAACTGCACGCTGGCTTCTGCGCTGCAAGACTGAAATGGAACGGCTGAACTCCCTGCCGGATACAATAAATCCGAATCAGATGCTGTTCGGTATAAATCAGGGAGGCACATACGATGATCTTCGTATTGCGCATATGAAACAGATAGCGGAATATGACCTTGACGGATATGCGATCGGCGGACTTGCAGTGGGTGAGGAGACTGAGGAGATGTATCATATCATTGAAGTCGTAGAGCCATATATGCCCGTGAATAAACCTCGTTATCTTATGGGAGTCGGTACTCCCGTGAACATTGTTGAGGCGGTACACCGCGGAGTTGATTTCTTCGACTGTGTGATGCCAAGCCGCAACGCCCGGCACGGGAACCTGTTCACATGGAACGGAAAGATGAATATACTGAACGAAAAGTATATTGATGATACACGCCCGATTGATCCTGAGTGCGGATGTCCCGCCTGCCGTAATCACAGCAGAGCGTATATCCGTCACCTGCTGAAAGCAAAAGAAAACCTCGGAATGCGTCTTTGCGTGCTTCATAATCTTTATTTCTACAATGACCTTATGAAAAAGATCAGACATGCACTTGACGAGGGAGTGTATGAGGATTTCTATCAGAAGTACCGCGTTCTTCTGGCAGAGCGCGTTAAAGACTGATCAATTTACAAATAATATGAATATTATATCATCTTTACTGTTGCCAAAACAGAAAAAAAGTTATATAATATACGAAAGACCGCTCGGTGACAGTTACCCTGCGTGAAAGGAGGAAGATAATGTTTTCTGCGGTCAAGAACTTCATTTTGACTTTTATACTTGCCCTTGTGATTTTCGGACTGATCGCTTCAATGGTTGTAGGACTTGTAGTCGGCAGTCTGCAGGGTGCTATCGGATCAGACGATACCGGGGAGTCAACGTCTTCCGTGATCACCGATGTCAACGGAGATATTATTGATATCAAACCCGAAAATGATGGGAATTCATTTAATATTCTGCTGATCGGTACAGACTTCCGTCCTTCCGAATTCATTGATTACGACCCGGAAGTATTAAAATCTCTTTACGGAATCGAGCCGAAGAAGGCACCTGTCTCGAAGACTCCTTCGGGACTTTCCTCAGTACCGAGAAAGAGCGGGATAATTTCCGACGGAAGCGGAGGAGGAAACAACGGTACCTCTACTGATGACGGCAAACTCGTTTTCGACGGAGGCTTCTATTCTTTCAAATACCGCACAGTAGAGGCTGATACTATCATCCTTATGCGTGTCGATAAGGAGCGAGGACATATCAGTTATACTGCGTTCCCGACGGATGCCTGTATCAACATAAACGGAAAATATGTAAAGCTCTCTGATATTTACGGAAAATACGGAATATCTTTCCTTTCGGATAAACTCCGCGCTTTGACTGGAATTGTGATCGACAAGTACGCAGAGATTTCAATGGAGAAATTTCCAAAGCTTATCGATTCGCTCGGAGGCGTGGAATTCTACGTTCCCTGCAATATGAATTACGATGATTATGCCGGAAATGTTCATATTCACCTGAGCGCAGGACGCCGCAAACTCACCGGAGATCAGGCTCTTCAGGTCCTTATGTTCAAGAATTACGATGATAGTGCAACGACCCGTGAGACGACCACCATATCTTTCATCAAGGCGTTTATGAGTGCAGCCGTTTCAAACTCCAACTATACATCGGCAGCGTCGATTTTTGCCGACGTATCAAGTATGATAAATACGAATTTTACAGCAGCCGATTTTATGAATAATCTGGATCTGATCTTCAAATATGCGGGAACTCAGTTTGAGATCAGCGTACAGACCAAGCGAATTTCTTATAACGGATCTACTATCCTCATAATCGATGAGGAACGAACTCTGAACTCCTTCTCACAGTACAGAAGAATTTACAACTGACAAATTATTTCAAAATCCCGAAAGGAATAAAACAAAATGGACAATACCGCAAAAACAATGGATAAGATCGTCGCACTTTGTAAGACCCGCGGCTTTATTTTCCCCGGATCTGAGATTTACGGCGGACTTGCAAATACCTGGGACTACGGTCCTCTCGGCGTTGAACTGAAAAATAACGTAAAGCGCGCATGGTGGAAAAAATTCGTTCAGGAAAACCCCTACAATGTGGGACTTGATGCCGCTATACTTATGAATCCTCAGACTTGGGTAGCATCCGGACACCTTGCCGGATTCTCAGATCCCCTTATGGACTGCCGCGAGTGCCACGAAAGATTCCGTGCCGATAAACTTATTGAAGATTGGTGCGGTGAGAATGATTTTGCCCTTCCGAAGCCTATTGATGCCTTCTCCCAGTCGGAAATGAAAGAATTCATAGATGAACACAACATTCCTTGCCCCACCTGCGGAAAGCATAATTTCACAGATATACGTCAGTTCAATCTGATGTTCAAGACATTCCAGGGCGTTACCGAAGACGCCAAGAATACCGTTTACCTCCGTCCCGAGACTGCGCAGGGTATTTTCACGAACTTCGTGAACGTCCAGCGTACCACCCGCCGCAAACTTCCGTTCGGAATCGGACAGATCGGAAAGTCCTTCCGTAACGAGATCACTCCCGGAAACTTCATTTTCCGTGTCCGCGAGTTTGAGCAGATGGAACTCGAATTCTTCTGCCAGCCCGGAACTGACCTTGAATGGTTCTCATATTGGAGAAACTTCTGTCATCAGTGGCTTCTCTCCATTGGTCTTAAAGATGAGAATCTCCGTCTGCGCGACCATGATCCCGAAGAACTTTGCTTCTACTCCAAGGCAACTACAGACTTTGAATTTCTGTTCCCGTTCGGATGGGGTGAACTTTGGGGTGTTGCTGACCGTACCGACTACGACCTGAATCAGCATCAGACCGTTTCCGGTAAGGATCTTACCTACTTTGATCAGGAAAAGAACGAGCACTATATACCGTATGTAGTCGAGCCTTCCCTCGGTGTCGAACGTTCTGTGCTTGCAGTTCTCTGTGACGCTTATGATGAGGAAGTCATTGATGCCGAAAAGAATGACATACGTGTGGTTATGCATCTGCATCCTGCACTTGCCCCGATCAAGGCAGCCGTCCTTCCTCTGTCCAAGAAACTTTCTGAGCAGGCAAGCGCAGTTTTCGCTGATCTGTCTAAGTACTTCAATATGGACTTTGACGAGGCGGGATCCATCGGTAAGAGATACCGTCGTCAGGACGAAGTCGGTACTCCTCTTTGCATCACATATGACTTTGATTCTGTTGAAGACAACTGCGTCACAGTCCGTGACCGTGATACAATGGAGCAGGTACGTCTGCCCATTTCCGAACTCCGCGCTTATATAGAAAAGAAGATTGAGTTTTGAACATAATTAGAATACGGCTGACACGATAATGTGTCAGCCGTATTCTTATTCAGAGGTCCCCTTAATTATTTTTTGTAAACTGCAGCGGCAGCAGCAGTTCTCATATTGACTATCGCGCGTCTGGCAGAGGGCGCACCGAAAATAGCTGATCCTGCAACGATCACGTTAGCACCTGCGGAGGTCAGAAGACCAACATTACCGGCAGAAATCCCGCCGTCAACTTCAATATCGCAGGAATATCCGTTTTCGTCAATGATGCGCCGCAGCGTGCGGACTTTGTCTACGGTCGCAGGAATAAGTTTTTGTCCGCCGAATCCCGGCTCCACGGTCATAATAAGTACCATATCAAGCAATGGCAGAAAAGGAAGAAGGACGTCAACGGGAGTTGAGGGCGAGATCGCCATTGAAGCACGGACACTCATTTCCTTGATATGACGTATAAGAGGTTCCGGGGAATCGCAGGCTTCAAAATGAAACGTGATCATATCTGCGCCCGCCTTGATGAATTCATCAATCATTTTTTCGGGTTTTGTGATCATAAGATGCACGTCGAAAAGAAGGCGTGAACGACGCAGGGAAGCAATGACTGCGGGACCGAAGGAGATATTCGGAACAAAAACACCGTCCATTACGTCAAGATGTAGAAAATCCGCTCCGGCACCTTCTACCCGGGAAACATCTTCGCCGAGCTTGGAGAAATCGGCAGCAAGTACGGAAGGAGAAATATAAATCATTTTTTTACCTCAAAAAGTGGTCCGGACAAGTGTTGTATAAGGGCAAAAAACAATCCGACACCATATTATGTAATGAAAGTCCGCGTATCGGCACGGTGTGGAAGTGAAAAGAAAAGAAAGTATGAGAAAAGTGTCACCGCATCCGCTGCGCTTTTAGGGACATGCGCGCACATTCGTCGCTGTCCCACCGGACTTTCGCATGGGAGTTTATCAGATTCCTTTTTCAATAAAGCATACCGCGTGCGCAGCCATACCGTCACCGGTTCCGGTAAATCCCAGACCTTCTTCGGTAGTAGCCTTTACGCTGACGTCGCTGACGGGAATGCCAAGTGCTTCGGCGATCCTCTCGCGCATAAGAGGAATGTGCGGAGCGAGCTTAGGACGTTGGGCAAGTATAGTTGAGTCAATATTAACGATACGGTAACCGTTTTCGTGCAGGATCTGACTGACACGACGGGCAAGCAGAAGACTGTCGGCACCGGAGTATTCGTCATCAGTATCGGGAAAATGTTTTCCGATATCACCGAGAGCGGCTGCACCGAGAAGAGCGTCCATTATAGCGTGGACAAGCACATCTGCGTCCGAATGACCGAGAAGACCGATGTTTTGCGGATTTTCGATGCGTACACCGCCGAGTATCAAAGGTCTGCCGACAACGAGACGGTGAACATCATATCCGTGTCCGATCCTCATTATTCATCCTCCTCGTCAAATGTGCGTTTTTTCTTATTATCAGTTTTCATTTTGATTTTTTCTGCTCTTTGGGTGGATTTTTCATCAAATGCGCCACGTGATTTTTCCGCACGCCGGCGAATCAAAGTCTCGCAGAGATATATATCATCGGGAGTCGTGATCTTGATATTGTCACGTCCGCAGTCAACAAGTTTAACCTGATGTCCGATATTCTCAACGAGAGAATTGTCGTCAGTCGCCTCAAATCCTTCATCTTTCGAGGAATAAGCGGCGGCACGGTAAACGTTAAGAGCAAAAACCTGCGGTGTAGTGGCGTGCCATACAGTGGAGCGTTCCACTGTATCTACTATAAATCCGTGCTGATCTGAGACTTTTATAGTGTCAAAAGCGGGATAAGCAGCTGTCGCACCACCGAAACGGTAGGCTGCAAGGCAGACTTTTCTTATCATATCGGGCGTTGTCAGCGGGCGGGCTCCGTCGGCGATAGCAACATACGAAACAGAATCTCCGAGAGTTTCAACTCCTCGAAGAACGGATTCCTGCCTTGTCTGTCCGCCATCAACAATTTTTGTCAGTTTGGAGATGCTGAACTGTTCCTTAAATTCAAGGTACTTTTCGCGGTCACCGGGGCGCACCACAGCAACAATCTCATCAATATAATCAGATGCTTCGTAAGCACGGAGAGTCCATACTACCACAGGCATACCGCTGAGCGGAAGAAATTGTTTGGGTGTGTTGCCTCCCATACGGACGGATGATCCGGCGGCAACAATAATGGCGGCAGTTGGACGCATGTCGGACTTGCCTATTGCAGAGCGGAGAACCTCTCCGACGGCTTTCATTTTTTCATTCATATTTCTTGTCGTCAAAAGTGCCGTCTTCAAGTTCGGAGATCATGCGCAGACGGCGGAGGTGGCGATCTTCGTCAAGTGCCTCGGTTTTGAGGAAGATATCGGTCAGTTCACAAACTTTGGTAAATTCAAGAACACGTGCACCCATGCAGAGAACATTGGCGTCATTGTGTTTGCGGGTCATTTCAGCGGAAAAATCGTCTGAGCATACGGCGGCACGGATACCCTTGTGCTTGTTGGCAGCAATGGAAACGCCGATACCGGTTCCGCAGATAAGAATACCTCGGTTGAATTCACCGTTCTGAATCTTCTTGCAGAGAGCGTGAACGGGAATGGGGTAGTCGCAGCTTTCGGAAGAGTAAGTTCCCACGTCAGTTACGCTGTAACCGAGCAGTTCAAGTCTTGTGATAAGGCGGCATTTATATTCATATCCGGCGTGATCGCATCCGATAATTATGTTTTTATTTTCGTTCATTTTCTTTTTCTCCGTTTTCTTTATTATTGTTCAAAAAATAATATAAGAATCAGTTTTCGGTAGTTTTTCCTTCGGAAGCAAGGCGTTCGCGTTCAGCTTGCGACAAACGCAGATAAACAGGACGCAAGTCGGCGTCCGTAGTGCGGATACCGTTACGGTATTCATCAAGAGCGGACCGGGCAACGGAATAAGCAGACTGATATCTTAACATTTCCGGGGTGTCATGTGAGGTTCCTTCGGGAAGCAGACGCTTGACGAGTGAGTATCCGTCACCGCAAAGCCAGACTTTTTCACCGAGTGCGATCACATCCTGCTCGAATTCCGGGTATGAAATGGCTCTGTCAGGTGTGATGCGTTCAAGTTTTCCGCTGTGAGAGCGGAAAGTTGCAGTGTAAAGCTGTCCTCTGCGTGCATCCATAACGGGGCAGATGATCTTGTCAATGTCGTCGAGAAGATTCCGAGCAAGTGCATCAAGGGTTGATACTCCGATACAGACTTTCCCTTTTCCGAAGGCAAGTCCTTTGACTGTCGCTGCACCGATACGGACTCCCGTGAACGATCCGGGACCGGCAGAGCAGGCAAAAATATCAATTTCATCTGTATCGGTATTCATAGCACGAAGCATTGTCTCCGTCATGGGGAGAAGAGTCTCGCTGTGTGTGTTTCCGTTATTCTGAGTATATTGTGCGAGCAGAATCTCATCTTCACAGAGAGTCACGGAAGCCGTTTTTGCGGTACTGTCGCAGGCATATATCTTCATTTTTCAGCCCTCCTTTTTGTCGGGAACGGTTAATGTGACGGTGATTTTTCTATCATTCCCAACAAGATCCGTTTTCTCAATCACTACAGAGATATATGATTCGGGGAGTGCATATGGAATCAGTTCACACCATTCCACGAGACATACACCGCGGTCAGGATAATCGTAGAATCCCGTGGAATAAAGGTCGTCTTCGTTATTTATTCTGTAAACATCAAAATGAAAAACGGGCATTTTTTTGGCGGGAGCACGGTATTCATTGACGAGAGTGTATGTTGGAGAACGCACGGCAGACCCGGGAGCTGCTACGGAAACAAAGCCTCTGACGAATTCCGTTTTTCCAGTCCCGAGGTCGCCGTCAAGGGCAATAAAGCGTGGAAGTGACGGATCACTCTCAATCAAAGACGCGAGTTTTGCGCCGCAGTCTGAAGTTTCGTCTGGACTGCCTGTCATTGCCTTAAAAATCAGTTTTTTCATTAATTTTTCCTTGTCCCGTCAGTTGTCGGACTTTTTGCTTGACAGTTTTTTCTTTGTGCCGTCGGGATATACTATCACGGTCGAACGGAGAGTTGCGCCGAAAGAGGCGCGGATCTCATTGATATATTCCTGCCGGAGGACAGCCTGCTCCGCTTTTTCGGAATCGGTCAGTCCTTCGGCTTTTGATTTGTGAGCAAGTTCATTGATCCTTGCAATTTTTTCTTTTTCCATTATTGTCTGTAAAGGGACTCGTTATGAACGCAGGGTGATCCCGAGATCACGTGCAAGAGCATCAATGATTTTTGCAGAGATCTTGTCTGAATCTTCTTGAGTCAGCGTGCGGTCGGCGGCACGGAGAACAACACGCATGGAAACGCTCTTTTTGCCTTCTCCGAGCTGAGCACCGCGGTAAATATCAAACAGACGAACGTCTTCAACAAGTTTTCCGCCTGCACGGCTCATGACATTTTCTATGACACCGACTTCAAGCTGCTCGTCACAAGTAAATGAAAAGTCACGGGTGACAGCGGGATACTTGGGAAGAGGATGATATTCTTCCATTTCATGAGCATGAGCGAACAGAACGGGAACTCTGATCTCCGCGCAGTAAACGGGAGCGGAAAAACCGTAATTTGAGGCAACATTAGGATGGATCTGACCGAAAACGCCGATCACGGCACCATCCTCGGCAATGAGTTCAGCGCAGCGTCCGGGATGGAACGAAGGATCGTCTGACTTGGCGGTGCAGGAGACCTTGACGCGGGAGACGCGGCAGAGAGTTTCAAGCATACCCTTCATGGTGTAAAAATCACCCTTGCCATAGAATCCGATAGTCAGTGAAGTCGGCTCTTCGGGCAGAGCGTCCGGATCCTCGGACGGCAGATATACAGTCGCCATTTCGAAAAGGCGGGTATTTTCATTGTTGAAGTTGTTGTTGCGGGAAAGAACTTCAAGCATAGAGGGAAGAGCGGTGGTGCGCATGATGCTCGTGTCCTCACCGAGAGGATTACTGATAACGACTGAGCGACGGCGGCTGTCATCAGATGACATACCGAACTTGTCATAGAATTTCGGACTTATGAAGGAGAAAGTCTGGATCTCGGACAGTCCCATGCCGATAAGGGTGCGTTCAAGAAGAAGTTCGAATTTCTGTTTTGGAGTACGGCAGCCTTCTGTGGTGGAAGCATAGATCGCGGTGGACTGAATGGTGTTGTAACCGCGGATACGTATCACCTCTTCTGCAAGGTCAGCCATATCCTCAACGTCGGATCTCCAGGATGGGACGATCACACAGCTGCCGTCGAAAACAAATCCGAGGCGCATAAGTGCGTCTTTCATGAAGTCAACGTCAATATCTGTTCCGAGGAAAGTGTTAATGCGTTCAGGTTCGAAAGCCACACGTCGTGCGTCTGTCTTTCCGGGATAAATGTCTATGATGCCGTCAACCACTTCACCTGCGCCGAGAAGTTCAACAAGCTCGCAGGCGCGTTGGATAGCGGGAAGAGTATTTTCAGGGTCAAGACCTTTCTCAAAACGTGCGGATGATTCTGTGCGCATTCCCTGCTTCTTTGCTGTAACTCTGACGGAAGCACCCATGAAGTTGGCACTTTCAAAGACAACCGTGGTGGTTGAGTCGACAATTTCGCTGTTCTCACCGCCCATAACACCGGCAAGTGCCACGGGTTTCTTCGCGTCTGCAATCACAAGAGCGGCTGAGTCAAGCGTGTGTTCCTTGCTGTCGAGGGAAATAAAATGTTCGCCTTCAGCGGCAGTGCGTACGGTGATAGCGGAGCCGTCAAGGCACTTATAGTCGAATGCGTGCATAGGCTGACCGTATTCAAGCATGACATAGTTTGTGATATCAACAATGTTGTTGATCGGACGTACTCCGGATGCGCGAAGACGAGCACGAAGCCACAAAGGAGATGGAGCAATATGGACGTTCTTTACCACGCGCGCTGTGTAGCGGGGGCAGAGAGCGGGAGATTGGTTAGTTACGGAAAGATAATTTTTTATATTGTCTCCGTCGCTTGTCCCCTTAACTTCGGGAGTGTGAAGATTCAGCTTCTTGTCGAATGAAACGGAAGCCTCACGCGCAAGTCCGATAACGGAAAGACAATCCGGACGGTTTGGAGTGATCTCAAACTCAACGGCAGTGTCGGAGAGTTTCAGAACGTCGCGGATATCATGACCGATATCGTCGGCAAATTCTTCGCCGAGAATGAGGATGCCGTTGTTGTCGGCACCGGGCATATCGTGTTCGGTGAGATTCAGCTCACCGATAGAGCAAAGCATACCTTCGGAAGCGACTCCGCGGAGTTTACCGGGTTTGATAGTCACATCACCGGGCAGATGTGCGACGGCAACTGCAACCGGAACGATGGCACCTTCAAATACATTCTGTGCGCCGGTAACGATCTGCAGCGGAGAATCAGTGCCCACGTCAAGCATGCAGATCTGAAGATGATCGCTGTTTTCGTGTTTTCTTATTGATGTAATGCGTCCGACTTTGACGTTTTCAATATCTTCACCGAGGATCTCATAGCCTTCGACCTTTGATCCGGTGTCTGTCATACGGTTGCAGAATTCTTTAACATTTATCTCTGCCGTGTCGGTGAACTCGGTGAGCCATTCAAGAGAGAGTATCATATTTTCATTTTTCCTTTCAATTCAAATTTGACCGTCAGAACTGACCGAGGAAACGCATATCGTTCTCGTAGAGCAGACGCATATCGTCAATGTGGTATTTAAGGAGTGCGATTCGCTCTATACCGAGACCGAAAGCAAAGCCGGAGTATTCACGCGGGTCAATGCCGCATCCGGACAAAACCTTCGGGTGAACCATTCCGGCACCGAGGATCTCGATCCACCCCTCACCCTTGCAGAAGCGGCAGCCTTTTCCGCCGCAGGCAAAGCATGAAACATCAACTTCCGCCGAAGGCTCGGTGAAGGGGAAGTGATGCGGGCGGAAACGGATGCGGGTTTCCTCGCCGAACATGGTTTTTGCGAACAGTTCAAGAACACCTTTCAGGTCGCCCATGGTGATCCCCTTGTCTACGACAAGTCCTTCGAACTGGTGAAAGAGAGGAGAGTGAGTGGCATCAACGTCATCGGAACGGTAAACACGTCCGGGAGAGATGATGCGGATAGGCGGTTTTTGCTTTTCCATGACGCGAGCCTGAACCGGTGACGTCTGAGAGCGGAGCAGAATTTTATCTGTGATGTAGAAAGTATCCTGAGTATCGCGTGCCGGATGGTTTTCCGGAATGTTCAGAGCCTGGAAGTTGTAGTAATCGTACTCAACTTCGGGACCTTCCGCAATAGAGAAACCGAGACCGAGGAAAATATCTTCAAGTTCCCGGCGGACGAGTGTCAGCGGATGCTGATGACCGACGGCAAATTCCTCACCGGGAACTGTGACGTCAACGCGCTCGGCTAATAGTTTGCTTTTAAGTTTCTTGTCATTGAGTTCCGTCTGACGTTTCTCAATGGCGTTTTCGATCTGTGTGCGAACTTCGTTTGCTAACTGACCGATTGCGGGGCGTTCTTCAGGGGAGAGAGATCCCATACCGCGAAGGACCGCTGTCAGATCGCCTTTTTTGCCGAGGAATCTGACTCGGATCTGATCCGGCTGAGCGTCATCTGCTTTAAGTTGATCAAGTGCGTCTGCAAGAATACCTTGCAGAAGTTCTTTCATGTCATTCATTTTTGCAAAAAACCTTTCAGTTATTTTTTTCATAATTCATTGGAAAAGGGGAGTAAGCGGGCAAAGGCAGATAAAAAATAAAACCCCATCCTCATCAAAGATCAGGACGGAGCATACGCTTCGCGGTACCACCCGAAATTCCGGCGTCAGAGCCAACACTCATAAGACAGATAACGGTGTCACCGGGTCCGACTACACGGCAGCGAGGAAAACTGCATTCACCGGATCTGCTCCGAAGGGAAAAGCAGGAGACTGGCGCACGGTCGCTCGCAGCCAAGGCGACCTCTCTGATGTGCGTGGAAAGGCTCTGCTGACTTCATCACAGCATTTATCTTAATTATTATAGCACAAAGTTTTCTTAAATTCAATATAAAAATTCAATTTATATGGTTATTTCACCTAAAATTTCTGATCGGCGGCGTAATTGATTTTTTTTGCCGAGAAAAAACAATTGCTGAAAAATAAATTGACAAAGTTCTCGTCATATAGTATAATTACAAGAAGTCAATTTCCAATCAAAGCATATATGCGACTTTGAAATATTTTGCGCATCAAAGAAAAGCAGCACAAATGCACAGTCGAAAGAAAGGAATGATCAAAACAATGAAACTGATCAAAACCCCCACCAAGGGAATGAATGATTATCTCCCCGCAGAAGTTGAACTGCGTGAATATGTAAAATCCGTCATTATCGCGGAATATTCCGCCGCCGGATTTCGCCGTATCGAAACTCCCGCTGTGGAGCATATAGAAAATCTGACCGGAAAGAACGGCGGAGAGAATGAAAAACTGATCTTTAAAATTATGAAACGCGGTGAAAAACTTGCCGAGGCGGGTGCTAATGATGCGGAACTCTGCGACAGCGGACTGCGATACGATCTTACCGTGCCGCTTTCCCGCTATTATGCAAATAATTCTGCAAAACTTCCGGCACCGTTCCTTGCCATGCAGATCGGAAACGTGTGGCGAGCCGACAGACCGCAGAAGGGAAGATTCCGTCAGTTTACACAGTGTGATATTGATATTCTCGGGGATGCAACGCATACAGCCGAGATCACCCTGATCTCAGCGACCGCAGGCGTTCTGCGCAAACTCGGTTTTGATAATTTCACAGTACGCATAAATGACCGCAGACTTCTTAAACTTTCTGCCGAAATGTGCGGATTTGCCCCGGAAGATCATGATAAAGTGTTCATTATCCTTGATAAAATGGACAAGATCGGTCTTGACGGTGTGAAGGACGAACTGATAGAAGAAGGTTTCAATGCAGAATCCGTAGAAAAGTATATTGCTCTCTATGAGGGAGTGGAAACCGTGACTGCGGAGAATTTCGCCGCAGGTATCGGAGAGCAGGCACAGAAAGTTGCGGCAGAGATCAGATCAATAATGGAGTGTGCCGCCGCGGCAACCGTCGGCGGATGCAAATTACGCTTTGATCCCACTCTTGTCAGAGGAATGTCGTACTATACCGGAACGATTTTTGAAATACAGATGGACGGCTACGGATATTCGGTTGGTGGCGGCGGAAGATACGATGAAATGCTCGGAAAATTCACGGGGCAGAATATACCCGCCTGTGGCTTTTCACTCGGCTTTGAACGGATCGTCGGTGCTCTTGAAGACAGCGGTTTCAAAGTTCCCGCACCTCATAAGAGTATTGCCTTCTTCGTCGAAAAAGATATCGACAATGAATCAATGCAGAAAATGCTCAGTGATGCAAATAACCTCCGCGCGCAGGGAGAACGTGTGCTTGTAACTACCAAAATGAAGAACGTCTTTTTCCAGAAGACTCGCCTTGAAGAAGACGGATATACTGAATTTGCGGTTTACGGAAATCATACAGTAAAAACCATCTGAAAAACTGTGTTCGATAATGATTAAGTTGAAAAAAATCGGACTGTCTCAATGAGACAGTCCGATTTTTTTATAGATCATTCAACGGTAACGGATTTAGCGAGGTTTCGCGGATGGTCAACATCGCAGCCTCTTATAAGAGCGGCTTCATAAGCGAGTATCTGAGCAAAAACGACGCTGACAAGGGGAGAGAACACGGCGGGAACAGCGGGAAGTATGAAACTGTCGTCGCTGAATTCCTCAGGATGAGCAAAATCGGGTTCGCAGGCGAGAAGAACATATCCGCCGCGTGCACGGACCTCTCGAATGTTTCCGGTCATCTTGTCATAATAGCGTTTATCGGTTGCAAGCGCGATAACGGGGATGTTCTGTTCAATGAGTGAAAGGGTGCCGTGTTTCAGTTCACCGGCGGCGTAGGCTTCGCTGTGGATGTAGGAGATCTCTTTCATTTTCAGTGAGCACTCTGTGCCCGCAGGGCAGTCGGGACCGCGGCCGATAAAGTAAAGATCGCTGTTGTTATAGATCTTTGCGGAGAGAGCCTTGATCTCATCACGGCGGGCAATAATTGCGGAGATTGCGGCAGGAACATCGTTGACAAGTCCGCGGCAGTACTCAGCGGCAGCCTCGGCGGTCATTTTGCCGCGTGCATAGGCGATCTGAGCAGCCATAAGAGCAAGGATTGCGACCTGAGTAGAGTAACCCTTGGTGGTGGCAACGGCGATCTCGGGTCCTGCATTTGTGTACATAACGTGATCGGCTTCACGTGCGATAGCTGATCCGAAGACATTTATTATCGCAGCGGAGAGAAGACCGTTGGATTTGGCAAGGCGAAGACCGGCAAGTGTGTCGGCAGTCTCACCGGATTGAGAAATTGCAAGAGCAAGAGTATGTCCCACGGTTGCGGGAGGATCGTATCGGTACTCGGAAGCTGTATTTACGGTTACGGGGATACCCGCAAGAGATTCGATAAGGTAACGACCGACGAGTCCGGCGTGAGTTGCGGATCCGCAGGAAATTATGGCGATGCTGTCAAAGGAAGTCCAGAATGAAGGATCAATTCCGTCAACGGTGAAGTCAGGAAGTCCGGCGGCGTTTACCCGGTGAGAAGCGCAGCGGCGAACAGCGTCAGGCTGCTCATGGATTTCTTTGAGCATAAAGTGAGCGAAACCTTCCTTGTCGGCGGTACCGACGTTCCAGTCGATACGTTCGAGTTTTGCCGGAGCGGACTTGCCGTCTGGAGTGGTGACGGTGATGCTGTCGGCACGGACACAGACGGCAACGCCTTCCTCAGGACGGCAGATATCACGGCTGTGATGGAGAAGTGCGGGTATATCGGAAGCAAGATAACTTCCGTCTTCGGCAGAGGCAACGATAAGGGGATTGTCGCGGCGGGTCGCCCAGATCTCACCGGGACGGTCTTTGAACATAATAGCAAGAGCAAATGAGCCGTTCAGAAGTCTGATCGTTCTGAAAATAGCCTCTGCGGGATCACCGCAGGCACGGTATTCGCGGTCAAGCAGATGAGCAACGGCTTCGGTGTCGGTTTCGCTTAGAAAAACGTAACCTTCTTCGGTAAGCATACGGCGCAGATCAAGGCAGTTGTCAATAATGCCGTTGTGAACGAGGATCAGGGACTCGGAAGTATGCGGATGAGCGTTTTCTTTTGTAGGACCGCCGTGAGTAGCCCAACGGGTATGACCGATTCCGCAGGTACCGGTAAGATCAACCATATCAGCGGCTGCGGCAAGTTCGGAAACTCTTCCGCCGCACTTTACGGTGTTGAATTTGTTGTCAGTTCCTCTGACACAGAGTCCGGCAGAGTCGTATCCTCTGTATTCAAGGGCAGCAAGTCCTTCAAGAATAATTTGCTTTGCCTGTTTTTTTCCGGTGTAACCGATAATTCCGCACATAATTCAGTTTTCCTTTCTTATTCTGATAACAATATTATCGAGGGATTTTACGATACAGTCCGCAGGAATGACTCCACGCAGAGCGGTCAGTGGATAAATTGATGTATTCTTACCGATAACGGTACCGGGGTTTACAACGCATCCGCAGCCGACGTCAGCACCGTCAGCGAGAATACCGCCGACCTTGCGCAGACCGGTCGGAATATCTTCCTCACCGTGAATCACGACGGCTTTTCCGTCAGATTTAAGGTTGGAACAGATAGATCCTGCTCCCATGTGAGAAAAATTACCTAGAACGGAGTCGCCTACATAATTGTAATGAGGTGCCTGCACGTGACGCAGAAGGACACAGTTTTTGAATTCTGATGAATTGCCGAGCACGCAGTCGGGACCTGTGATCACGTTGCCGCGCAGGTAAGCACCGGGGCGTATTTCAGTTCCGGCACCGATAACGGCAGGAGGCTCGATAGTAGCTGTGGCGGCGATCTTTACATTTTCACCGACGAGAACTCCGGGAGCATATTCAGTAAAGCCCGGAATTCCTTCGGAGACGAGACGTGCAGTATATGCCTTGATTTTCGGGAGGATCTCCCACGGATATTCAGAGTCCGCAAAAAGAGGCGCGATATAATCAATTCCGCAGTCGTAAAGATCAGCGGTCTTTACGAGTTTTTTCGGAAGGTCACTCACAGCAGTACCCCCGTTTTTTGATAACGGCGTGGATTTTCGAGATGTAATCGTTGCATTGTTCCGCGGTCTCACATTCAAGCATAATTCTGACAACGGGTTCGGTTCCGCTCTCACGAAGCAGGGCACGGCCCTTGCCGCCGATCAAATCGTTGACTTCGTTGAATTTCTTCTGTACCTCAGGATCGGAGACAACGGCGGATTTGCTTGTTACCCGAACGCTCTTGGTAACCTGAGGATAGAGTTTTACGGGAGCGGTGAGCTTGGAAAGAGAAGACTTGTTATCGCGCATCTCCTCGGTAATCATAATGGCGGTGAGGATTCCGTCACCGGTGGTAGCATACTTGCGCAGGATTATGTGACCGGACTGTTCTCCGCCGAGACGGTATCCGTGTTCCTGCATACATTCATAAACAAATCTGTCTCCGACAGCGGTCTGAGCATAATTGATGCCGGCGGCATCAAAGGCGCGTAAGAGTCCGGAGTTGGACATGATAGTGGCAACAACGGTATTGCCGTCAAGGATCCCGCGGGATTTCAGGCGGGTACCGAGGATGTAAAGAATCTTATCTCCGTCAACAACATTTCCGCGTTCGTCAACGGCAATGCAGCGGTCTGCGTCACCGTCAAAAGCGAATCCGACATCAAGGTGGTTTTCCTTGACAAAGTTGCAAAGAGTTTCAATATGAGTTGATCCGTATCCGTTGTTGATATTTGTTCCGTCGGGGTTGGCACCTATGACATAAGTCTGAGCTCCGAGAGCATCAAAGACTGATTTTGCGATCATCCATGAAGCTCCGTTTGCACAGTCGAGACCGATTTTCAGGGTGCGGTAAGAGTGTGAAGCGACGGAAATAAGGTATCCGACATAGCGGTTACGTCCCGCAACATAGTCAACGATGCAGCCTATGTTCTCGCGGTGGGCAAGGGGAAGATCGGGAGTATCAAATCCGAGGCGCGCCATATCACCGTCAATATATGCTTCAATAAGGGAAGCAACTGAATCGTCTATCTTTTCGCCGTATCTGTTAAGTACCTTGATACCGTTGTCGTAAAAAGGATTATGAGAAGCGGTAATCATGATACCGCAGTCGAATTCATCCTGACGTGTGACGTATGAAACGCTGGGAGTGGTGGTGACATGGAGCATATAAACGTCGGCACCGGAGGCAGTAAGACCGGCAACGATAGCGTATTCAAGCATATAACTCGAACGTCTGGTATCTTTGCCTATAACGATACGGGGACGGTATCCCAGCTTGCGGCACCCGGAGGCGGGGGAAGAGTAGTACCATCCGAGAAAACGGCCGACGCGGTAAGCCTGATCGGAACGCAGAGTCACGTTTGCTTCACCGCGGAATCCGTCTGTGCCGAAATACTTGTTGCCGGATTTTGCCTTTTCCGGCTCACGGACAACGTCCGGCGCGTCACGGTGCACTGTTATGTCATTGCGAAGCAGTTCGTCGGAAGTGACGTTGAACAGGTCGCAGATTTGGAGTACTTTGTCGATCTGGGGAACTGACTGATCAATCTCCCATTTTGAAACGGACTGGCGGGAAACGGAAAGTTTCTCGGCAAGCTGTTCCTGAGAGATCCGGTTTGCCGTACGAAGATGAGCGATTTTTTCTCCTATGGTCATGAGAATTTTCCTTTCTTTGATCATTTGATTCGTCTGAAAAACACGGTTCCGGAGTAATACGGTACGTAAAATACCGAAAAATGAATGCTTAGTGCCGTGCATACATTTCTATAGTATGCCCGAGTATACATATATGATACTATATTTCTCTTTGCATTTCTACCAACTGCACGAGGAACTTTACAGCACCCTATGGTTGCCGAATGATGAAAACGCAGGCTGATACTTTAAAAATATGCCTATAAACCGTTGAAATCATAATTATTCCAAAATAATATATGTGCAATTCTTGGTTTCCTGATGCTGAAAAAAAAGAGGATGCGGCGTAAATCCTCAGTTGATTCCCACTTTTTTCATGAACATTGACAAAGCGTTGAAATGATGATATAATTATGAATAAATTCACGGGATTCACGGAGGCTGATTCATGAAAGAGCGCATTCATTCTGCCCTGAAAAGCATTATATTCGTTTTTGTGGTTAATATTGCCGCAGTCCTGCTCACAGTAGGGTATCTCGGCGGACTGTTCGGAGAGATACCTTTTCTTATTTTTCTTCTCGCGGTTCTCTGCGTTTCTTCACCTTGCTGGTTTTTTGTCAAGGGTGACACAGAATATCCTATCACTTTTTTGCTTGCAGCCTGTGTGTCCGAACTTGTCTTTTTGTTTTCGGAATGGCTGATTGCTGAGAGGATAGTGACCGACAGCAGAGTTCTTGCATTCTTATTTTCGGAGATTTTTGTCACGGTATGGTTTCTCTGCGCAGCCGCCGTTGATCTGATTTTCTTCTTCATTCAGCGTGTTCGTAAAAAATTCAAATTATGATAAAACATTCCCCGACAGATTTTTGCCGTGTCTGTAGGGGAAATCGTTTTATTGTCTGTAATTTTCTGCGGTCACTTCTTCATCAAGTGGGATATTCTCAGGACAAATAACACTGCCTGAGAAATCCTCGTCGTCTCCGTTGAGCTCTCCTCGGATAATATCCTCAAAACGTTCTTCCTCATCCGGCTCAACAACGTCGTATTCATCTCTGTCAAACAGATCAAAAAGGTATCCTCCGCGGCGATGTTTGATCTCGTGCAGAGCGGCATAGGCGGCACCTAAAGCAATGCAGGTACTGAATATGCATAGAACGACAGTCAGAGCCGATTTTCGGCGGCGTTCGGCGAGAATTTTCTCACGTCGCTGCGCCGTGATAGAAGATAGAACAGCGGCGGTGGAGATAATTGCGCACAAAAGCAGAGAACGCTTGAAAAGTCTGTGAGTAAAACGTCTGAATTTCATTCTATTCATAATTATCCCCCGTCCTATGCTGCGCAGCTGATCAGTTGTCAGCCTGCTGTTTGGAAATATATTTAAGGTAAGCGTTGATGAATCCGTCGATTTCACCGTTCATAACGGCATTGATGTTTCCGGTTTCAAATCCGGTACGCGTGTCCTTGGCAAGAGTGTAGGGCATGAATACATATGAACGGATCTGATTTCCCCATTCGATATTGGTTTTATTGCCCTGAATGTCTTCAATGGTGTCAAGACGTTCGCGGATCTTGATTTCCATAAGTTTTGCTTTCAGCATTTTCATTGCAGTTTCCTTGTTCTGAAGCTGCGAGCGTTCAGTCTGGCATGTAACTACGATACCGGTAGGTTTATGAACGATACGGACCGCAGATGAGACCTTGTTTACGTTCTGACCTCCGGCTCCGCTCGAATGGAACGGGATAAAGTCGTAATCCTCGTCCCGGACGACGACCTCATCGAGCTTATCGAATTCGGGCATGACTTCTATTGACGCAAATGAAGTCTGACGGCGTCCCGCGGCATCAAAGGGGGAAACGCGCACAAGACGGTGAACTCCGTTTTCGCTTTTCAGATATCCGTATGCGTTTATTCCCTCGACCATAATGGTCGCACTTTTTATTCCGGCTCCGTCTCCGTCGAGCCAGTCGGTGAGTTTAACTTTGTAACCTGAGCGTTCTGCCCAACGTGTGATCATGCGGTACAGCATAAGTGCCCAGTCCTGAGCTTCGGTACCGCCGGCACCGGGGTGGAACGACACAATTGCGTTGTTTCGGTCATACTCGCCGGAGAGGAGAACTGAAATACGTTCTTTTTCTTCGGCTGCCATAATGGCTGCAAGTTCGGATTCAACTTCGGGGACACAGCTCTCGTCGTTTTCTTCAATTGCAAGTTCGGCAAGGGCGATCGCGTCTTCGAGGCGGGCACAGAGTGCTTCGTAATCGGCAACCGTGTCCTTTGACTGTTTTATTGTCTGAAGAATTTTAGATGAGTTTTCCTGATCGTTCCAGAATCCCGGGTCAAGAGTCTGTTTTTCAAGTTCAACGGCATTTTCGCGCAATTCGTCAACCCGAAGTGCGGATCCGAGTTCTTTGAGTACCGGACGCATACCGGTAAGTTTATATTTTGCTTCTTCAAGTGCTACAATCAATTTATTCCTCCCGCCTCCTGACGGAGGCATTCATATTTTACTGTATTTTTGGGGGTAGTGTACGCTTTGGAAAAATGTTTCTGTATGCTATTTGAGTGACGGTATCAACCTGATCCTCCCGCCCATTCGGGCTGATGCAATTAAATTTCATTATAGTATACCATATTATACCCATACTTTTCAAGGGGTAATTGCAAAAAAAATCCATACCTTTTCGGATTTGCTTGACAAAAATAAGATATAAGGGTATAATAAGATATATAAAAATAAATTACGGAGGCAAAAAATGACCGTTACGAAAGAAACCGTTATCGGCGATCTGCTTGACGCCAACGCCGATACCGCTCAGTTTTTCTTTGCTATAGGAATGCATTGTCTCGGCTGTCCCGCAGCCAGAGGAGAGACGATCGAGGAAGCATGTGCCGTTCACGGCACCGACGCTGATGCACTCGTCAAGACAATCAACGAGTTCCTTGCAAAGTAATCAATAATTATGGCAAACCGCCGAGCCGCGGGGCAAGCATACAGCACCGCCCCGCGGCTGCGGTTTTATTTTGAAAACGACGGAGAAACCGTATCCAATGAAAACGTTCAGACTTGACTCCCGTCTCTGTGCAGCGGCTGAATTTGCGCGAAAGGGGCGTATTGCAGCCGACATAGGGACAGATCACGCCATGCTTCCGATAACCCTTGTAAAAAAAGGTATAGCTCCGCGTGCCGTGGCGTCGGATATAAATACAGGACCGCTTGAAAGAGCAAAAATGAATATTGTCGCTGCCGGTCTTTACGACAGAATCACTACGGTGCTCACAGACGGACTTTCGGGACTTGAAGACTGCGGTGCTGAGGATATTTTTATTCTCGGCATGGGCGGGGAGCTGATCTCCCGGATAGTGAATGCATCTTGTCTCCCGTACAGGGATGGGGTTCGGCTGATAATGCAGCCTATGACACACGCATACGATCTGAGGCGGGATCTGCTTGCCGGAGGATTTCGCATCACCGACGAATCTCTCTGCACCGACAGCGGAAGAATCTATCAGACGATTTGCGCAGAATATGACGAAGAAAAACGCGAATGGACACCCGTGGAACTCGTGCTCGGAAAGCATAATATTGCCCGCGGCGGAGTACTTCTGCAAAAGCAGGCGTGTTACCTTGCCGGAGTGTATACCACCCGTGCCGAGGGACTTGAAAAATCGGGAAAATCCGCAGACTTCGAACGTGAACTTGTCCGTGAACTTAAGGCAATATCGCACAATTCACGGCTTACGCCTTGACTGCGCATATGCTTGCATCTTTTCCGTCATACTTCACAAAATTTCGTTGAAATAGAGAAACTATTCCTTCCTCATTTTGTATCGTCTGACGAAAAATCTGACGGCGCATCTGCACCGCCAGAATTGTGCGGTATTGCCTTAATAGTATCGCAGGAGGTATAGACTGAATGACAGTACTTGAACTTTTCGGAAAACTTGAAGAAATACTCCCGCCGGATTTTCAGGGAGAGACAGACTGCGACGGTGCTCAGTGCGTGCCTTTTTCCGGCAGACAGGTTAAAAAAGTACTCGTGGCACTTGATCCTTACGGACCTGCTGTGGAAACCGCTGTAAATGAAGGCTTTGATCTGCTGCTGACGCATCATCCTCTCATATTCTGGGACAGAATCCCCGGAAGTCCGCCGGATGTTTGGTTCAATGAACTGTATTCTCACGGAGTTGCTCAGTTTTCGTTTCATCTTCGGCTTGACAATGCGCGCGGCGGCGTTAATGATGTGCTTGCTGAATTGATAGGTCTTAATAACGTCACGACATACGGTATCGGGGAAACTCCTTCCCTTGGCAGAGTGGGAAATCTTGCGTATCCGCTTACGGTGTGCGAACTTGCAGGACGGGTCAAAGACGTACTCGGAGCACCGAGTGTCAGATATACAGAACTTCCAAAAGACCGGAAGGCAGAGCGTGTTGCCGTCCTCGGCGGAGCTTCAACAGACTTTATTGAGGCTGCAAAGGCGGCGGGAGCTGACGCGATAGTTGGCGGAGAATTCAAACATCATGCCTACGGTTATGCCGCGGGTATGGGTATCGCCGTCGTGGAAGCAGGGCATTACTATACTGAGGATCCTGTGTGCGGGGTTCTTGCCTCTCTTGTCAGGCGTTTTGTACCGGATGCCGAGGTAAAAATCATACACAGCGTTCCGGTGAAAGAAATATGATTTTTAAATTTAAACTAATCGGAGGATAATGCAATGACATACGTTATTTCCAATCCGCACGGGTGCTACGATCAGTTCGTGACGCTGCTTGAACAGATCAGATTCGGCAAGGACGACGTGATGTTCGTACTCGGGGATATAGTGGATTACGGTCCTGAAACAATGAATCTGCTCTGCGATCTCACTTTCCGCGAGAACATCTGGCCCGTTGCCGGAGAGAGAGACAGGATTGCCTGCCGGATGCTTTCAGGATTTGATAAAATGCTGCGCGACGGAGGAGCACCCGACGCAGATTATATAAAGGAAATGACCGAGTGGGTACAGAACGGCGGTCAGGTGACACTTGACGCATTCCGTGCACTCGACGCGGATATGAAAGAGGGAGTCCTTGATTATCTTGCAGACCTTCCGGCATACGAGACCGTGAATGCGGGCGGCCGCGACTGGCTGCTTGTTCATTCGGGAGTAAGAGGATATAAGGCGGGGCGCGATTTTGATGATTACGATCCGGAGGATTTCTGCGCTGATGACGCAGACCGTAAGGTTGAGGGAATGACTGTGATCTGCGGGCATCTGCCTACCACCGAGCATTTTGACGGTATGGGAGAGATTTACGAAGGCGACGGATACTATGCCATCGACTGCGGAGCAGGACGCGGCGGAAGACTCGGCTGCCTCTGCCTTGATAACGGCGCGAAATATTATGTCTGAATCAAAGAAAAAAAACGGAATAAAGAAAAACACGGCGGCGGAACTTGAAATAACCGCCGTCAGCAATCTCGGATACGGCGTGGGACGGACTGATGACGGTGTAGTTGTTTTTGTTCCCGGTGCCGTTACGGGAGACAGGGTCAGGACACTGATAATCAAAGTAACGAAGAGTTACTGCGTCGGGAAACTGACGGAAATACTTAAATCATCCGATCTGCGTGATAAGACAGATCCCTGCCGCGCCCCCGCAACATGCGGAGGCTGTGCGTACAGAGCGGTAAAATACGGGCACGAACTCGAACTGAAATACGCCAATGTCCGTGCGGAATTTGACAAAGCAGGACTTCCGGACGCTGAAATACTTCCGGTACTATGCGTAAAAGACAAAAACGGAATTCCCGTGACGTGGAGATACCGCAATAAGGGGCAGTACCGTTTTGCAAAGACAAAAAACGGTATTCGCGCCGGATTTTATGCGTCGGGGACTCACCGTGTTGCCGGAGATGAGAATTGCCCGCTTCAACCGGAGATATTCGGACAGATCGCACGATTTACCTGCAAATTTGCCGAAATTCACGGAATAACCGTATATGACGAAGCGGATGGCAAAGGAATACTGCGTCATCTGTATCTTCGCTACGGAGCAGGGGAGAACGGCGAGATCGGAGTCTGCCTTGTGATCAACGGCAGAACTCTGCCGGCAGCTGAAGAATACGCTGCGGAAGTTATGAAAATGTTCCCGCGAATCGTAAGCGTAACGCTGAATATAAACCTGATGTCCTCAAATGTGATCCTCGGAGACGAATATGTGACAGTTGCGGGTAAAGACGGGATAACGGACGTTTTCTGCGGAAAAAAACTTGAAGTATCGCCTGCTGCATTTTATCAGGTGAATCACGACGCCGCTGAGCTTCTTTGCCAAACAGCGGCAGGAATGGCACAGCTTTCCGGCGGAGAGAGGCTGCTTGATCTTTACTGCGGAATAGGCACTGTAGGTCTTTCAATGGCGGAGAAAGTGTCGGAACTTGTTGGGGTGGAGATCGTACCGCAGGCTGTGGAATGTGCGGTAAGGAACGCAGAGGCCAACAGAGTCGGAAATGCACGTTTTATCTGTGCCGATTCAGCCGACGGTGCCGCCGCTTTGCTTTCGGATCCTCAATATGCACCGGATGTAATAGTGCTTGATCCTCCGAGAAAGGGTTGTGCCGAGGAACTGCTTCATACGCTGACTGCATGTCGGGCGAAGAAAATTGTGTATATCTCCTGTAATCCCGCAACACTTGCGCGTGACTGCGCGATCCTTGCCGCCGACGGTTGGCGGATGTCGCCCGTTCAACCCGTTGATCTTTTTCCCCGTACCGGCCACGTTGAGACGGTTGTTTTGATGTCAAAGGTGTAAGCTGCATACAATTGTGGTCGTTTTCAAAAGGAGTCCTCTATGGAATTTGAATTTTTGCCTAAAAATGTTTTTATTGAAGACACTGAACTATTATTTGATATATAACGAGTTGCAAGTGAAATATCAAAGCAGTCAATTTCCTTATCGGAATACGCTAAATATGGGAAATATTCAGGGAATACCATATCAAATAGATTCGGGAGTTGGAATAATGCTTTAATAAAAGCAGGACTTCAAGTAAGAAGAAAGTATAAATACTCTGACGAAGAGTTTTTTGAAAACTTAGAAGCGGTTTGGAGAAAATTATCGAGGCAGCCAACTAGAAGTGATTTAAATAGGAAAAATGGGTCAAGAATAAGTGGCTCAGCATATGAAACTCATTTTGGAACATGGAATAAGGCATTACAACAGTTTGTTAATTACATCAATCTTGCAGAAACATATGCACTATCAGCGAATACAGAAAATACCAAAGGTCATGAAACGAAACGAGAGATAAATTTTAGATTGCGTTTTTTAGTGTTGAAGCGTGACAATTTTAAGTGTTGTGCCTGCGGAGCCTCCCCTGCAAAAGATCCATCCGTGGAACTACATGTTGACCATATTGTCCCTTGGTCAAAGGGTGGTGAAACCACAATCGATAATTTACAGACTTTGTGTTCAAAATGTAATCTTGGAAAAAGTGATTTGATTTTGGATTGATTTGTTCCCGAGAACAAACAGGGGTAATCTGACATCATTACTGTTTCCTCGTCCCATGTGGAGAACGTCGTGTTAATGTACAAAGAGACACGCAAGACGGACTGAAGCGATAGGATGGCTGGCAAATAGGATAAATTGAGCATATTTTACATTGTTAAATACTTAATTAAAGAGGTAATTCAAATATGAATAATATGGAAATATTAGCTTTTTTCTGGGGGAAAAAAGAACACTATCCCATTAGTGATGAATTCATAGAAGGGTATCAGCAAAAAGATGATGGCAACCCATTTTCATATATTACATATGCACACAATACGGGGCACATAGTAGAATCAAGGTTACATGAGCCAAATCAAAAATGGCATTTATTAGAAGCATATTTCTTATGTAAATTGATTGATGAGAAATGTGTTGATTTTAGGATTGGATCGTTTAAGTGTCCTGAATTACTTTTTTGGATGGCAGAAGCGGCAGGAGTGGATGAAAAAATAGTAATTGAGGCTTCAAATATAGCCAAGAGTCGAATCGACGAAATGAGAAAGACAAAACCGGATAGTCCATATTCAGCTGAGGCTGTTAAATATATGAATGAGGTTTTCAAAGAGAAGTATAAAAAAACTCTTTGGGAAATGACAATTAATTGTATAAAAAATTGAGAAACGAGAATGAAATATGGTCCTATTGAAATTATAGATAAGTTTGGAAGAGCTGTTGTACTGAGGAATGCTGTGTCCTCGGATGCAGAATCCCTGATCAGATATTTAAGAATTACGACTTCCGAAACACCTTATCTGATACGTGAACCGGATGAAGTAACTTTGACACCGGAACAAGAGAAAAAGTTTATTGATTCCTGTTTGATCTCAGACAAAAAACTAATGCTTATAGCAACTTTAAACGGAAAACATATCGGAAATTGCTCTCTTTCTCCTGTTGGAGTATATCGCAGATATTCACATAGATGCGAGGTCGCAATTGCACTTTATAAGGAATATTGTGGTGCAGGGATAGGAAAGCAAATGTTAAGTGCTGTTTTGGATATTGCCAAAAAAATCGGATATGAGCAGGCGGAATTAGAAGTCATCTCAGACAATTCCAATGCAATAGCAATGTATGAGAAACTTGGGTTTATTAAATATGGTGAGTTTCCAAATAATATGAAATATACTGACGGGAAATATGCCAATGCATATTGGATGATGAAAAAATTATAGTACATATACTGTGATAACAAGGAAAGGATCTCAAGCGATAATGGATAGTATTCAACGAACTGAAAAAAAGCAGAGGATCTTTTATTTTGATGTTATCAGAGCCATTGCCTGCCTTGCGGTTGTAATGGTCCATGTTTCGGGTCCGCTGCTTGAATCCGCTCCCGACAGCATTGATTTTTGGGTGGGAAATATCTTCAATTCGATTTCAAGAGTATGCATTCCGTTTTTTGTGATGATCTCCGGTGCTCTTTTCCTTGATGAAGATTATTGTTACTGCAATAAAAAAATGCGTGACCATATTCTGAAAATGATTTTGTTTTTTGTATTCTGGTCTGCGGTATACTGTATAGTGTTTGATGTTGTCGTTCCGCTTGCATCACATGAAGAGATCAGGATCGGTACGGTGATCGTGAATCTCATAAGAGGGCATTTTCATCTGTGGTTTGTATATATGATAATCGGTCTGTATCTTACCGTGCCGCTGCTCAGACTCTGGGTCAAAAAAAGCAATTCGGCGTACATTAGGTATTTTATCCTGATTTCATCCGTTCTCGTTTTTCTTCTTCCGCAGTTGATTGATACGGGAAGGATCTTTTTTGATGAAATCGCGGAAATCAGAAGTTCGGTTGACTATCTGAAAAACATATCGTGCTTCCCGGTCTATTTTATTCTCGGATGGTATTTAAACAATTTTGAGATAAAACACAAAAAAAAGATGACCGTATGCGGTGCTGCGGGAATCGCGATAATGATCGGAATGACGTATTTTCTCTCCGTGCGAACGGGAGAGGGCATTGAATATTACAGTGAATATTATCTGACAACGCTTGCATATTCCGTAATGGGATTTGTGCTTGTGAAAGACAGTTTCAAAGCAGAAAATAACGACGATTCATTATTTTCACGAATAGTGAAAACCATAAGCAAGTACAGTCTCGGTATATACGCATCACACGTTGCTGTCTTGAATGTGGTGTTTTTCGTGCTGCGGAAGTTTTCGCTTACAAACGCATTGATTTGGATACCGCTGTGCTTTATATCGTCGCTGATTATTTCATTGATTATTTCTGCAGTTTTCAGAAAAATTCCGTTTCTGAAACATACAGTATAATGAAAGGAAGAAAAAATGTATCCCTATGAAATCATTTTTGATATGGGACTTTATGAAATCATGCTCTGTGCAGGCGTAATCTCAGCCATGCTGATATTCCGCCATTTTTCGGACAAGCGTCATCTCAGCGCAAAACTTCATAATTTTGTTCTTCTGAATGCTGTCGTTACAGTGACCGGCGGTTATTTTTCCGCCGTGGTTTTTCAGGCATTTTATAATTATCTCGGCGGAGAAAAATTTGAGATAAATCAGGGGACGGGAGCAACTTTTCTCGGAGGACTGATCGGTGGCGCCGCTGTGTTCATCGGCGTTTATTTCGGTATCGGATATTTCGTTTTCCGCAAAAGAGATCGGGAACATATAAAAATGTTCCCGCAGATTGCGGATATTGCCGCCGTCTGTATTCCTTTTGCCCACGGATTCGGTCGTATTGGGTGTCTTATGGCAGGCTGCTGCTATGGGAAAGTATTTGACGAGCCTGAATGGTTTACCGTAAGATTTCTCCGATTGGACATCAACGACGAGGTAATAGGGTACATATACGCGCTGCCCGTGCAGCTTTATGAGGCGGTTTTTCTGTTTCTTCTCGGTGCAGTGCTGTGGTATATGCTGAATCGTGAAAAAAAAGGACTATTGGCTTATTATATGATTGCTTACGGTGTGTGGCGTTTCTTTGCCGAATTTCTCCGTGCCGACGACAGAGGAAGCACTTTTGTGAGTTTCCTGTCTCCGTCTCAGTTGGTTTCGGTACTGATGATCGTCGGAGGCACTGTTATTGAGGTATTACATTTCATTCATAATAAAAAAGCTGATGAAAAATAAAAACGTAAAAAAAATAAGAGTGACGGAAGTGCTGCTGTTATCGGTAGCCGCGGCTTTGCTTCTGCTTGAGATTTTTCCTCCTGAATACACATCCGACGAAAAGATGAATGGGATGATATCTGTGTCAGTTACCCGTGCCATAGGTTCATTGGTGTTTTTTTTGCTTCTTTTCAGATTCGGGTATAAAATAACGGGGGGGATAAAACGGAAGTTCGGTACTGCAATGGCTGCTTTTTTGCCCGCACTTGCTGTCGCCGTAAATAATTTTCCCATAATCGGTATTCTCGGAGGTGCGGCATGTGTGACGTATTCTGCACGGTACGTTCTCGTGTATGCTGTCGAATCCTTGATGATCGGTCTTTTTGAGGAACTTGCGTTCCGGGGCGTACTTTATATGTCTCTGCTTGAAGAACACAGGGCGGACAGCCGTCAGATTTTTATGGTTACGGCTGCATCTTCCGCTGTTTTCGGCTGTATCCATCTTTTCAATCTGTTTGCAGGCGGATCCCCGGGATCGGTATTTCTTCAAATCGGATATTCATTCCTTATCGGCGGGATGTGTTCGATCGTTCTCTTGAAAACCGGATGTATCTGGATCTGCGTACTGCTTCACGCTGTGTATGATTTCGGAGGATATCTTATCCCTACGCTCGGGAAGGGAAGAATATGGGATCCCGTCACGGTGACTCTGACTGCAGTTCTCGGAGCTGCAGTCGCGCTCTGTATAACATATCAGCTGATACATACCGATCCTTCGGAAATAAACGCTTTGTTTACGAAGAAATGTAAAAAATAAAAAGGAAATCCGGTTTCATAAGCGAGACCGGATTTCCTTATTTTAAAATGTGATCAGTTCATTGAGAACACGCCGTCAACAACAAGAGATTCAATTTTTTCTCCGCTGTATGTACCTTTGAAGTTCCATTCGCAGTGAACATCAGTTTCTCCGGCTCCGTTTGTGAGCGGAATTTCAACGGTGACGGTGTATAAATCAGCAGTTTTGTTTTTGTGTGTGTCGTTGGTGAGATCGTCTATCTCGGGTGAAGTGAATGAGTAAGTTTTGCCGTTGATTATGATCGAACCTTTTACCGCACGGCAGGCGAGAGTATAATAAGAAAGCAGGACTTTGGCTTCAATTACTGCTTTGTCATCGGTGCGCGAGAGTGTTTTCCAGTCAACAAGGAGTCGGAGTTTGTAATCCCCCGTGGAAGTGAGTACTCCGGAAACGGGAGGATAGGTATGAGGACCGGGAGAAGGTTGTGTTTCGAGAACTGTCGTTTCCGGTGCAGGTGCAGTGGTTTCCGCAGCCGATTCAGTCGTTTCCGGCGCAGGTACAGTGGTATCATCGTCCGGGACGGTCGTTCCCGTTTCCGGAGAAGAGGACTCAACGGGTTGAGCGGATGAATCGACGGAAGGTACCGTGCTTTCCGGAGGAACTACTTCGGAAGAAGAAGGAATATCGGTAGGAACGGGAGTATCTGCGGTTGTTCCTGTGCCTTCCGTTCCGAATTCTCCGCTGAGCAGGAATCCGCCGACAATAACTACGGCAAGCAAAAGGGATGACATAATAATGATCAGAGTTAGCAGACCTTTTTTGGATTCAAGCATTTTATGTAAACCTCTCATTTCTGCGGAGCACGGTGACTCCGGGTTTTATCATTCCGATTTAATGAAATCGGCAAATCTTGTGGCAAGTTTGTCGCAGCGTTCATTGTACTCGTGTCCTGAGTGACCGTGGACCCATGACAGGGTGACGTCGTGAACGGAAAGCAGTTGAAGCAGCTGCTCCCAAAGGTCGGGATTGAGTGCGGGGGAACCGTCCCCCTTTTTCCAACCGCGTTTTTTCCAACTTTCCGCCCATCCCTTCGAGACTCCGTCACACAGATACTTTGAATCCGTGACAAGATTTACCCTGCAAGGCTCTTTGAGTGCCCGCAGTGCCATGATCGCTGCGGAAAGTTCCATTCTGTTGTTCGTTGTCGGATTATCTCCTCCGGAGAGTTCTTTTTCTATACCGTTAAAGACAAGGATCGCTCCCCAGCCGCCGGGGCCCGGATTTCCACGGCATGCACCGTCTGTATAGATTGTTACTTCTTTCATATTTTTTTCTTAGATGTAATTATCCCTTCTTTATACAAATAGTATATCATAATTTTATAGTTATTGCAACATAGAAAAAATAAAAAACATGTTTTTTATTCAACGTAATGTGCAAGTATAAGACAAAAGTAAGCTTTTTTTATTATGTTATCGTATCATAACGGCAAAAAATGCAGAATATGGCATAAATATCCCAAAAAAGCGTAAATACTCTCTTGCAATACGGCAAAAACTATTGTATAATATATCGGTCGCGGGGCTTCTGTGAGGCGGTCCCGCGGCGCATTTAAAGAAAGGTGGTGACACAATGGAAAACGAAAAGGACGTAAACTCCAAGGTGGCAACAGTCGAAGACGAAGTTCAGAACGAAACTGATGCGATTCCGACCGAGGAAAATCCGCTTGCTTACCGCAAAAGGAAAAGACGTCTCGGCGACCGTAAGGACGGCAGAAAACTCCGCACACTGGAGCCTATGCACATTATGATGCCTTACATTATGCCGAAGCGCAGCGATGCGCTCAACACCTTTTATGACCGACTTGAAATCTCGAAAGCAGATGAGATCTGCCGCCGGAAGACGCGGGAAGGGAAGACAAACTTCTCCATACTGCACATTTTGCTTGCTGCATATTTGCGCACGGTATCTCAGCGCCCAGGCGTCAACCGCTTTATCAGCGGTCAGAAAGTCTATTCCCGTAAGGGAATCGTCTTTGTCATGACGGTCAAAAAGGAACTTAGCCTCAATGCCCCCGACACTGTAATCAAAGTTGAATTTGAACCCGGAGATACGCTTGATGAGGTGTATGAAAAATTCAACGAAGTAGCGACAAAAGCGATAGAATCGCTTGAGAAGCAGACTGCGTTCGACAAAACGGCGCGCGCTCTCTCAAAGATCCCGGGACTCTTTCTCCGCTGGACGGTTAAACTTCTGAATTTCCTGGATTATTTCGGCTGGCTGCCCAAGAGCCTGCTTGATGTTTCTCCTTTCCACGGATCAATGATTATCACAAGTATGGGATCGCTCGGGATAAATCCTATCTACCATCACATTTATGATTTCGGTAATCTGCCGGTCTTCCTCTCCTACGGAACGAAGAAGACGACCTATGAGTTTGACCGGAAAGGCAATGTTGTGAGACACTGTTTTATCGAACTCAAAGCGGTGACGGATGAACGAATCTGCGACGGACATTATTTCGCGTCCGCCTTCAAGATGTTCAAAAAAATCGTTGAACATCCTGAGCAGTTGGAACTCCCCCCTGAGTCAATAGTTGAGGACATTGATTGAAAGATACCCGCATAACGGCAGAAAACACCGTTATGCGGGTATTTTTTTGGTAAAATACACCTAAAAATCAAAACAAAATAGGTGATTTACATAGCTTTGTTATAAAATTGACGAAATCGTTTATTTTTTGTCAATTTTCTATTGATTATTTCAGACAAAAATGATATAATACCGATATAAATAATGATATATCCGTTGTGTCCGGCGTATCACGCAATAGAAGGGGGAGGACAGAGTGAATATCCTACATATGAAATATGCTGTGGAAGTTGCAAATGCAGGATCGATCAATAAGGCGTCTGAAACTTTGCTTGTTGCACAGCCGAATCTCAGCAGGTATATAAAAGATCTCGAATCGGATCTCGGAATTACGATTTTTGACAGATCTGCCCGCGGAATGGTACTGACCGCAGACGGAGCCAGATTTATAGGATACGCAAAGAAGATACTCGCACAGATAGACGAAGTCGAGAAAATGTACAAGATGGACGGACCGGTGAGGCAGAAACTGACGGTTTGCCTGCCGCGTGCAAGTTACGTTACGGATGCATTTGCCCGCTTTACCTCGACCCTCGGGCGCGGACCTGTTGACATATATTATAAGGAAACAGATACCATGCAGGTCATAAATAACGTTCAGCAGGAAGAATATAATCTCGGCATTATACGATACGCAGAGAGTTATGACCGCTATTTCCGGACTATGCTCTCGGAACGCGGACTTGCCGCAGAACAGATCACGGAATTCAGATATGTCCTGCTGATGAGACGAGACAGTTCGCTGGCGATACTTGATATGCCTCATTATACTGATCTGAGGGATTTTGTGGAGATAGTTCAGGTCGAGCCTTTTGTTCCGTCTCTGCCTATGGCGGAGGTGAGAAAGGCAGAGATACCGGATCTTACCGACCGGCATATATATGTCCACGAACGCGCCAGCCAGTTTGAATTGCTCTCCAGGAATCCGCAGACGTTCATGTGGGTTTCTCCGGTACCGGATGCAACGCTTGAAAGGTACGGACTTGTTCAGTTACCCTGTGCGGATAATGATAAAAAATATCGTGACGTACTGATTTACAGAAAAGATTACAAACTTACTGAACTCGAAACGCGTTTTATCGAAGCGATAAATACGTGGAAGATCTGAGGTGTCTATAATTACGGCAAATTTCCGCTTAAAAATCTTATTTGACAAATATTTGCATAAATGACAAAATGATAATGCGCATTCCGACTTTTTTCGTCGTTTTTAACTGTAAACGCCCGATATCCATTTTTTGACCGTTGATCTTTGATTGTTATATAAAAAATATATGATGTATATATCTTTTAAATAATTCTCAAAGTTTGGAATTTGTGGTATGCTTTATTAGTAAAAGTATAGAGAAAAGTGGATATTTTTGGCGAAAAAAAGACGATCGGAAAATGAAAAGATAAAAGGAGAAAAAGATGAACCAACAGTTGGATTATGCAGTTGTTGATGGTATTCTTGCAAAACACGGCAGCAGTCATCAAGCGATTATCGCCATTTTGCAAGACATTCAGGAAGTGTATCACTATCTGCCGCAGAAAGCATTTCCATATCTTGCCGATAAGATGGATATGAGTGAAGCGAGAATTTACAGCGTAGCGACTTTCTATGAAAATTTTTCTCTTGAACCCAAAGGAAAATACATAATCAAGGTTTGTGACGGAACTGCATGTCATGTTCGCCGTTCCGCGCCGATTCTTGAAAGGATCCGTTCTGAACTCGGACTTTCGGAAGATCAAAAGACAACCGACGATCTCAGTTTTACAGTTGAGACTGTAGCTTGTCTTGGTGCCTGCGGACTTGCCCCTGCTGTGATGATCAACGATAAAGTACATCCTTCCATGACTCCGGACAAAGCGTCCGCTCTAATCAATGAACTCAAGGAGACGTTGAAAAATGCTGACTAACAGAGAAGAACTTGCTGCTCTGCGTCACGCATGTGAGAACGCAAGAGCACAGGAAAAGAAAAGAATACTCGTGTGTACCGGAACCGGCTGCCTTGCATCAGGTTCCATGGAAATTTACAATAAGTTCGTTGAACTTATGAAAGAGAAGAACATTGACTGCTCAGTTGAACTGAAAAAGGATCCGCATTCCCCCGATGTCCGGGTGGTAAAAGGCGGATGCCCCGGATTCTGCGAACTCGGCCCGCTTGTACGCCTTGAACCTCAGGGGTGGCTTTACATCAAGGTAAAAGTCTCAGACTGCGAGGAGATCATTGACAGGACCATTGTGAGCGGCGAACTCGTCGAGCGCCTTGCCTTCAAGAAGGACGGCGTCGTTTATGCAGAAAAGGACTCCATTCCTTTCTACCAAAAGCAAAAGAGAGTCGTTTTTGAACACTGCGGCGATATCGATTCCGATTCGATTGAAGAATACATTTCCGTCGGCGGATACCGTGCATTTGAAAAGGCACTGTTCGATATGACCGGAGACGAGATCGTTGCCGAGATATCAAAATCCAATCTCCGCGGCAGAGGCGGCGGAGGATTCCCCACCGGAAAGAAGTGGGAGCAGGTAAGACGACAGAAAGATCCTCAGAAATACATAGTCTGCAACGGTGACGAGGGTGACCCCGGAGCATTTATGGACCGTTCCGTAATGGAAGATGATCCACACAGAATGCTTGAAGGTATGATGATCGCGGGCGTTGCCTGCGGTGCGGATACCGGGTATATTTATGTTCGAGCTGAATATCCCGTTGCCGTCAGAAAACTCCGTCATGCCATTGAAGAGGCAAGAGAACTCGGTCTTCTCGGAAAGAATATTCTCGGTACTGATTTTTCATTTGATATTTATATCAGCCGCGGTGCCGGTGCTTTTGTCTGCGGCGAAGGCAGCGCACTTACCGCGTCTATCGAGGGCAAACGCGGATTTCCCCGCGTAAAACCGCCACGTACTACCGAACACGGTCTTTTTGACAACCCCACCGTGCTCAATAACGTTGAAACCTATGCCAACGTCGCTCAGATCATAAACAGAGGCGCAGATTGGTACCTCGGGATAGGTCCTTCCAACAGCCCCGGGACCAAGGCTTTCGCTCTGACCGGAAACATCAAGAATACCGGACTTATTGAAGTCCCCATGGGAACTACGCTGCGTGAGGTCATTTTCGATATCGGCGGCGGTATGCGCGGAGACGGTGAATTCAAAGCAGTGCAGATCGGAGGTCCTTCCGGTGCGTGCCTTACCAAAGAACACCTTGATCTACCTCTTGATTTCGATACGTTAAAGAAAGTCGGTGCCATGATCGGCTCCGGCGGACTTGTCGTTATGGATTCCAACACTTGTATGGTGGAAGTCGCAAGATTCTTTATGCACTTCACTCAGAATGAGTCCTGCGGCAAGTGTGTTCCATGCCGCGAAGGTACCAAGCGTATGCTTGAAATCCTTGAAAGAATAGTGGCGGGCGAGGGAAGAGACGGAGATATTGAACTTCTTCTCGAACTTGCCGATACTATTTCATCAACTGCTCTGTGCGGTCTCGGAAAATCCGCACCTAATCCGGTCGTCAGCACAATCAAGAATTTCCGCGAGGAATATGAGGCACATATATATGAGAAACGTTGTCCTGCGGGGACATGTCAGAAACTGAAACGGATCGTGATAGATCCCGGTCTCTGCCGTGGCTGTTCAAAGTGCGCACGTCAGTGTCCGGTGGGAGCTATCAGCGGAAAGATAAAAGAACCGTTCAGCATTGATCTGACGAAGTGCATCAGATGCGGAAGTTGTATTGCGACGTGTGCGTTCAACGCTATCAAGGAGGGATGAGGAAATGGCAGAAAAACAGTATATGACCATAGACGGTATGCCGGTTGAGATCAACGGAGAAAAAAACCTTCTTGAAATGATCCGAAAACTCGGTATACAGATGCCGACATTCTGCTATCATACCGAACTCTCCGTGTACGGTGCTTGCCGAATGTGTGTCATAGAAAACGAACGCGGAGCTATTGAAGCAGCCTGTTCGACTCCCCCGCGTGCGGGAATGGTGATAAGAACCAACACCGAGCGTCTGCGCAAATACCGCAAGAACATTCTTGAACTTCTTCTCGCCAACCATTGCCGCGACTGTACCACCTGCGACAACAATAACTTTTGTAAACTTCAGAATCTTGCTATGAGATTCAATATTGACCGTGTCCGCTTCCCCGACGGAGAAAGAGCAAAGAAGGATGTTGATTCTTCTTCTTACAGTATTGTCCGCGACAACGGAAAGTGCATTCTCTGCGGAGACTGCGTGAGAATGTGCAGCGAGATCCAGAATGTCGGAGCGATCGATTTTGCCAGACGCGGATCAAAAATGGTGATCAGTACAGCTTTCAATAAGCCTCTTTCTGAGACTGCCTGCGTTGGCTGCGGTCAGTGTGCCGCTGTATGCCCCACCGGTGCTCTCATGGTAAAGAATGATATATCCAAAGTATGGCACGCCATTGACGATCCGAGTGTCAAGACCACCGTTCAGATCGCTCCCGCCGTCAGAGTTGCCATCGGTAAAGAATTGAGCATGGTCAACGGCGAGAACGTTATGGGAAAGATAGTTGCTGCCCTGCGCAAACTCGGGTTTGACGAAATTTACGATTCCGCATTTTCCGCCGACCTCACCGTTATGGAGGAGACCAAGGAATTCCTCGAAAGACTTGAAAAGAAAGAAAATCTTCCTCTTATCACATCCTGCTGCCCCGGTTGGATAAAATACTGCGAGAACAAACATCCCGAGTTACTTCCGAATATCTCTACCTGCCGCTCACCAATGCAGATGATGGCATCTCTGCTGAAAGATCAGCATAAGAACGCGGAAAAGAAAATGTTTCACGTTGCTGTTATGCCATGTACCGCCAAAAAAACAGAGGCAGTGAGAGAAGAATTCAAAGTAAACGGCAATCCTAATGTCGACGCGGTTATCACAACTCAGGAATTGGTACATATGATAATGGAAGCGGGTATCAGATTCGACGAGGTCGAGCCTGAGGCAGTGGATCCCATTTTCGGGACAGTTTCCGGTGCCGGAATCCTGTTCGGCGTTACCGGCGGTGTTACCGAGGCTGTGCTTCGTCGGGTTTCTGCCAATAAGAGCCGCGCAGAACTCGTGACTATCGCCGATTCGGGACAGCGCGGACTCGAAGGTTTAAAGGAATTTGATCTTCACGTCGGAGACGATACTCTGCATGTTGCAGTAGTCAGCGGACTCGGAAACGCTGAGAAAGTACTCCAAAGAGTCAAGAGCGGTGAACATTTTGACTTCATTGAAATTATGGCATGTCCAGGCGGATGCGTAAACGGAGGCGGTCAGCCCTTCGCAAAGCAGAATTCCTCTTCCGACCGCAGCAAGGGACTCTACGAGACGGATAAGAAGAGAAGTATCCGCCGTTCCGAGGATAACCCCGTTCTCAAATCGGTATATGCGAACATTATCGGAGACAGAGCGCACGAACTGCTCCACGTAAGTTACGTTAAGGATCGGAAATGATTCCGGAATCCGCACCCGCGGTCCGTGACCGCGGGCGCGGAACAACAGAACATTACCGTAAATAGGAAATGTTATTCTTGTTTGTGTCATATGCCATGATATTCAGTATTCTATTTTCAGGAGATAAATCTAATGAACAAAATTACCGTAATCGGTACCGGATATGTAGGTTCCACAATCGCCTACACGCTCACAGTAATGGGTATAGCCTCTGATATCGTACTCATTGATATCAATAAAGACAAAGCACTCGGTGAAGCTATCGATATCAAACAGGGTACACCATATTGCAGTCCCTGTTCAATTTATGCCGGTTCATATCCCGATGCAGCGGGTTCGGATATCGTTATCATCACTTCCGGTGTTGCCCGTAAACCCGGTCAGACAAGACTTGATCTTGCCCAGATCAATATCAATATTCTGAACTGCATAACTCCCGAGATTACGAAATATGCTCCCGACGCTATGTATATTATTGTCAGCAACCCTGTTGACATACTGACTTACGTTTTCTGCAAGCGTTCCGGACTTCCCGAGGAACACATAATCGGATCCGGTACAATTCTCGATACATCCCGGCTTCGTTCCCGTCTGTCCGATCACTACAACATCAATCAGAAAAACGTGCACGCCTATGTTCTCGGTGAACACGGTGATTCATCTTTCATTCCGTGGTCAATGGTTAATATTTCGAATGTACCGATCAAGCAGTTTTCAGAATCGCTGGAATATCAGGGTAAAAACTATCCTCCTCTTGACTTTGCGGAACTTGAAATGTCAGTCCGCCAGTCCGGATCCAAGGTCATAGGACTGAAAGGTGCGACTTTCTACGCAGTATCAATGGCTGTGTGTCACATTTGTCAATGTTTGCTCAGTTCCGTTGATATGTCAATGCCGATTTCAACAATGCTTCACGGAGAATACGGTATTGAAGACGTATGCCTCAGTATTGTAAATGTTATCGGTAAACGTGGAGTTGAAGGCAAGATCCTTCTGCCGCTGAACGACACCGAAGTAGCACTCCTGCGCAAGAGTGCTGACAGACTTAAAGAAACTCTCCGCAGCGTAGATTATTGATATCTGCGCGCAGTAAAAAAATAAAAAAGTCAATTTTCAACTAAGAAAGGAAATATCAGTATGCAATACCGTATCGAACACGACTCCATGGGAGAAGTTCAGGTTCCCGCGGACAAATACTGGGCTGCTCAGACACAGAGAAGCCACGAGAACTTTGAAATCGGCGTAGGAATTGAGACTATGCCCCGCGAGATCATTCACGCCTTCGGTATCCTAAAAAAGGCCGCTGCCCTTGCCAACCATGAACTAAAACCGGAGAAGATGACTGACGAGAAACTCTCAGCAATAATTGCAGCTTGCGACGAAGTTATCGCAGGTAAACTCAATGAACACTTCCCGCTTGTAGTCTGGCAGACAGGATCCGGCACTCAGTCCAATATGAATGCCAACGAAGTAATCCGCAACCGTGCCAACGAGATTGCCGGTAAGGTCCTGACTCACCCCAATGACGATATCAATATGAGCCAGTCCTCCAACGATACGTTCCCCACAGCAATGCATATTTCCGCGGTAATTGCCATAGAAGATAAACTTATTCCTGCCATTGAATTGCTTATCAGCACTTTCAAACGTCTTGAAGCGGAGAATGAAGGAATCGTCAAGTCCGGAAGGACACATCTTCAGGATGCAACTCCCATCAAGTTCAGCCAGGAGATCAGCGGTTGGAGATCCAGCCTTGAACGCGACGTAGAACTTCTTAAACTTGCCGTAAAACCACTTTACGAACTTGCTCTCGGCGGAACTGCAGTCGGCACCGGACTCAATGCCCCCAAGGGATTTGACACTCTTGTTGCCGCCAAGGTCGCAGAACTCACAGGCAAGCCTTTTGTGACAGCACCGAATAAATTCCACGCCCTTACTTCGAAAGACGAACTCGTATTTGCACACGGCGCGATCAAGGCTGCTGCCTGCGATATGATGAAGATCGCCAACGACGTACGCTGGCTTGCTTCCGGTCCCCGTGACGGTCTCGGCGAGATCAGGATTCCCGAGAATGAGCCGGGTTCTTCCATTATGCCCGGCAAGGTCAATCCCACTCAGTGTGAGGCTGTGACCATGGTAGCCGTGCAGATCATGGGCAATGATGTGGCTGTCGGCATGGCGGCAAGCCAGGGCAACTTCCAGCTGAACGTCTTTATGCCCGTTGCTTCCTATAATTTCCTTCAGTCCGCAAGACTCCTTGCCGAGTGCATAGTTTCCTTCAATAATAAGTGCGCCGTCGGTATTGTAGCAGATAAGGATAAAATGTATCATAACCTGCATAATTCTCTTATGCTTGTTACTGCTCTCAACCCTTATATCGGTTATGAGAATGCCGCCAAGACCGCCAAGAAGGCGTTCAAGGATAATATTTCTCTTAAAGAGGCCTGCGTAGAACTCGGTTTTTTGACAGAAGAAAAATTTGACGAGGTATTCCATCCTGAGCAGATGGTCTGACACAGTCAAACGGGAACTCCTTAAATGCAATTTGCAGGATCACGGCAGAGAGGTGTCTGCCGTGATCCGAAGAAAGGATGCAAACAAAATAAATGAAAGTAACCTACTATCCGGGCTGTACCCTACGCACTAAAGCGAAGGATCTTGACAGATATGCCCGTGAATGTGCTGCAAAACTCGGAATTGAACTGTGCGAGCCGGAAACGTGGCAGTGCTGCGGCGGCGCGTTTACAGCGTCAAACGACGAAATAGCCACAAAACTTTCAAGCGTTCGTGCGCTGAAAGCGGCAAGAGACGCGGATACTCCGCTTCTCACCGTCTGTTCGGCGTGTCATAATGTGATTAAGCGGACAAATATTGCCATGCAGGATACGGATTTTGCCGCCAAGGTAAATACGTATATGGCTCAGGACAAGGATTTCACAACTCCGTACAACGGAGAAACAACTGTTTATCATTATCTTGAACTTCTCCGTGATGTTGTCGGATTCGATAAGATACGCGAGAAGGTCGTAAATCCTCTGACCGGGAAAAAAGTTGCCGCATATTACGGCTGCCTTTTGCTGAGACCGGGAAAAGCAATGCGGTTTGATGATCCCGAAAATCCCACGATCATGGAGGATTTCATCAGGGCACTCGGAGCCGAGCCGGTAATATACCCGGCGAGAAATGAGTGCTGCGGCGGCTATGTTGCTCTTGAAGACGGGGCATCTGCCGAAAAAAAGAGTAAGAAAGTAACTGACAGTGCAGTGAATCACGGGGCGGATCTTATCGTGACCGCCTGCCCGCTGTGCAGGTATAATCTGATCAAAAACGGCAGCAAATTGCCTGTCGTATACTTCACAGAACTCCTTGCCGAGGCTCTGGGAGTCAAGGAGGCGGAATAATGGCTGATATGGAACGCAAGCGCGAACAGATTCTCCGCATAAGCGGAGTCAATCCCCGCAAATGTATGAGATGCGGCAAGTGCACAGCCACCTGTCCTTCTTACGACGAAATGGAATATCATCCTCACGAATTCGTTTATATGGTAGAAACGGGAGAAATAGAGCCTCTTCTGAAATCAGAGTCTCTTTATAAGTGCCTGTCCTGTATGGCGTGCGTAGAACGCTGTCCCCGCGGTGTTGAACCGGGAAAACTCGTTGAGGCTATCCGCCTTGTTGCCGTAAGAGAAAAAGGCGGAGACAGAATAACGGCAAATGACATTCCCGCTTTGCTTGATGACGAAATGCCTCAGCAGGCGATCGTAACAGCATTCAGAAAATATCAGAAGTAAAGGAGGAAACGGTAAATGCAAAGAATCGGCGTATTTGTGTGCCATTGCGGCACAAATATCGCGGGAACGGTAGATGTTGCCGCCGTTTCCGAGTCTCTTGGAAAAGAGCAGGGAGTTGTCTTTTCAACTCATTATCAGTATATGTGTTCTCAGGCGGGGCAGGATATAATCAAGAACGCCATAGCCGAGTACAAACTTACCGGAATCGTGGTTTGCTCATGTTCTCCCCGTATGCACGAGACGACTTTCCGCAAGACCGCTGCTGCCGCCGGGATCAACCCATATATGGTTGAAATCGCCAATATACGTGAACAGTGTTCGTGGGTACATAAAGATACGATTTCAGGTACCGAGAAGGCAATTATTCTCGGCAAAGCTGCCGTAGCAAAGGTAAATCTCAATGCTCCCCTCACCCCCGGTGAGACTCCCGTTACAAAGAGAGCACTGGTTATCGGCGGAGGAATCGCCGGCATCCAGACGGCTCTTGATATCGCTGACGCCGGATTTCCCGTTGATATAGTGGAAAAGAAACCCACTATCGGCGGAAAAATGGCTCAACTTGATAAAACATTCCCCACTCTTGACTGTGCTGCATGCATCCTTACACCGAAAATGGTGGACGTGGCGCAGAATGATAAGATCCGCATTTTCTCATACTCCGAAGTCACGTCTGTCAAGGGGTTTGTGGGAAACTTTGACGTTACTATCAAGCGAAAAGCGCGTTACGTCAAGGAAGATGTCTGCACCGGCTGCGGTGCGTGCACCGAGAAATGTCCTCAGAAGAAGGTTCCCAATGAGTTCAACCTCGGTATGGACAACCGCCGTGCAATTTATATTCCGTTTGCCCAGGCAGTTCCGAAGGTCGCCACGATCGACCCAGATTACTGCATGATGCTGAAAACCGGGAAGTGCGGCGTCTGTTCCAAGGTCTGTACTGCCGGAGCCATTGACTATAAGGCAAAAGACGAGTACGTGGAAGAAAAATACGGTGCTATCGTTGTTGCCACGGGATTCAATCCCATTTCAATGGATAAATTCGACGAATTTGCCTATTCTCAGTCCAAAGATGTAATCACGTCGCTTGAATTTGAACGTCTGACAAACGCCGCAGGTCCTACTCAAGGCAAGCTTCTCCGTCCATCCGATGGCGAACATCCTCATACGATCGTCTTTGTTCAGTGCGTAGGATCAAGATGTGATTCCTGCTCGGAGAAGGGAAAAGAGTACTGCTCCAAGATATGCTGTATGTATACCGCCAAGCACGCAATGCTCACCCGCGACAAATATCCGGATACCGATGTTTACGTGTTCTATATTGACGTGCGTACTCCCGGAAAGAACTTTGACGAGTTCTACCGCAGAGCTGTCGAGGAATACGGTGTGCATTATATCAAGGGAATGGTAGGAAAAGTTTCTCCCGAAGGCAAGAAACTCATGGTGCAGGCATCCGATCTTATCGCCGGCAAGCAGTTACATATCGAGGCTGACCTCGTAGTACTTGCCGCTGCCATCGAGCCTGATAAATCCGCCCGTCCGCTTGCAACCATGCTGACGGCATCAATGGATACAAATGATTTCTTTACCGAGGCTCACCCGAAACTCCGTCCCGTTGAAAGTCCCACAGCAGGCGTGTTCCTTTCGGGAGCTTGCCAGGGACCGAAGGATATTCCGGAGACCGTATCTCAGGCGGGAGCCGCGGCAGCCAAGGTTATCGGACTTCTCTGCAAAGATAAGCTTACCGGCAACCCGTGTGTTGCGCATTCCGACGAAATGATGTGCAACGGATGTTCCACCTGCGAAAAGGTATGCCCGTACGGAGCAATCACCTATGTTGACAAGGAATTCCGTATGCCTGATCGTACCACTCGCGTAAGACGTGTGGCACAGGTCAACGAAGCGGTATGTCAGGGATGCGGATGCTGCACCGTTGCATGCCCGTCGGGAGCAATGGACCTCAAAGGCTTTGCCGGAAAACAAATCATGGCGGAGGTTGATGCGATATGTCGATGAAGAATATTGAAAATAATAACGAAACATACAGACCGCTGATCGTGGCGTTCTGCTGCAACTGGTGTTCATACGCCGGTGCGGATCTTGCCGGCAATAACCGTCTTGCATATCCCGCTGACGTAAAGATCATCCGTGTGCCGTGTTCCTGCCGTGTCAATCCCACGTTTATTCTCCGGGCCTTCCAGAGAGGTGCCGACGGCGTGATTATCTGCGGATGCCATCCGGGAGACTGCCATTACACGTCCGGAAACTACTATACCCGCCGCCGTATGTCCCTGATGTTCTCAATGCTTGATTATCTCGGCATTGAACGCGAGCGTACCCGCGTTGAATGGGTATCCGCAGCAGAAGGTGCAAAATTTGCCGCAACAATGAACGATTTCTGTGAGACCGTTGCAAAACTCGGCAAGAACAAGAGATTGGAGGATTTGAGATGCAAGCAGTAACGAGAGAGATCCTCATAAATAAAGCCGCCGAACTGCTCGGAAACGGAACTGTTGACCGCGTGTTCGGATGGAAAAAGGGCGAGTTTTCCTACGACGTTACTCCCGCTCTGTTCACGACCCGTGAGGCGATGGATGCCGATTTCGTATTCGGTGATTTCTGCGGGGCAAACTTTTCAAAGTATCTTGTTGCGGAAACAAGAAAAGAAGGAAAAGTACTTGTTTTCCTCAAGCCCTGCGATACATACAGTTTCAACCAACTTCTTACGGAACACCGCTTTGACCGTGAAAAAGTTTATGTTGTCGGAATTCCGTGCAGCGGGATGCTCGATACAGTGAAGATCAAAGCAGTTGCGGAAGGTATTGCCTCTGTTGAAGATAACGGGGATAGAGTGACCGTACATAGCCTTTTTGACGGAGACGTGACTGTCTCCCGTAATGATATGCTTCCCGACAGATGCAAAAACTGCAAGTCAAAGAAGCACGTGGCATACGACGAACTTATCGGAGAGGATGGAGAAGTAATTGATTCCGGACGTTTTGACGAGGTTGAAAAACTCGAAAAAATGACTCCCGACGAGCGTTTTGCGTTCTGGCAGAACGAACTTTCCCGTTGTATCAGATGCAACGCCTGCCGTGACGTTTGCCCTGCGTGCACCTGCGAGAAATGTGTGTTTGATAATCCCGATTCGGGAGTGGAGAACAAGGCTGCGGCGAACAGTTTCGAAGAAAAGATGTTCCACATCATACGAGCGTTTCATGTTGCGGGACGCTGTACCGACTGCGGTGAATGTTCGAGAGTGTGTCCTCAGCATATTCCGCTTCATCTGCTCAACCGTAAATTTATAAAAGATATCAATGAATTTTACGGGGATTATCAGGCAGGTGCCGAGGTCGGAAGCCGTGCTCCTCTTGTGAATTACACTGCAGACGATCCTGAGCCCGCCGAAGCGGTGGAAAGGAGCCATCACGATGCGTAAGATTTCATTGGATAGAATAAATGACCTCTTTGCCGCAATAGCGGCAGAGTTCAGACTATATCTGCCTGTGGATACCAACGGCGGGGCAAGATACGAGGAATGGGCAGAAGGCAAGATACTTTCAGACGAACTCAATACCGTTCGCAGTGCGAAGGATTTCTTCTTTCCTCAGACCGAAAATCTTATGGATTTCAAGACCGAAGGAAAAAAGATCGAGATCGTGGATACACGGTCCGAGACCGAAGATTTTGTGATTTTCGGAGTAAAAGCCTGCGATGTACGCAGTTTTGATGTTCTTGACAGAGTATTCCTTGCCGAGCCCCAGGATTCATTTTATAAGAATCGCCGCGAACATTCTCTGATACTGTCAATGGCGTGTGCCAAGCCGCATGAGACCTGCTTCTGCACGACTTTCGGGATCGATCCTTCCGCTCCTATGGGAGATATCGTATGTTATAAGACAGAGGATGCTCTTTATATGGACGCAAAGACCGAAAAAGGTGCAGCACTGCTCAAAAAAATTGAATCAATTACAGTTGAGGACAACGGCGAGGCTGCCGAGAAACAGAAGAAAGTTATCCGCGAAAGACTTGAAAAACTTCCGCTTCATAATCTTACCGCCGACAGATTCGGAGGGGATAAGACCGCGGAATTTTTCAAGGCACCCGAATGGAAGGAACTTTCCGCTTCATGCCTGGGATGCGGGACCTGCACTTTCGTCTGCCCCACCTGTCAATGCTACGATATCAAGGATTTCAATACCGGACACGGTATCAAGCGTTTCCGCTGCTGGGATTCCTGTATGTATTCCGAATTCACCAAGATGTCGGCAGGACAGCCGAGACTGACTCAACTCGAAAGATTCAGACAGCGTTTTATGCACAAACTTGTATATTTCCCTGCCAATAACGACGGAATGTTCGCCTGCGTCGGTTGCGGAAGGTGTCTTTCCAAATGCCCGATTCAGATGAATATTGTTAAGGTAATGAAAACTCTGGGAAAAGGAGAAGAAAAAAATGTTTGAATTAAATGATCCCCTTATTCCCGTTATCGGAGAGGTCACGGATATTCGAATCGACACTCCCGATATCAAGACGTTCCGCGTGGTGACTCCCGACGGAAAAAAAGCCTTTGCACACCGTCCCGGACAGTGTGCAATGCTCTCTATGCCCGGTGTTGGTGAGGCAATGTTCTCGATAACATCATCTCCCACAAACACGGAGTATATGGAGTTTTCAATTAAGAAATGCGGCTGTGTTACAGAATGGCTGCATTCAATGGAAGTCGGTCAGCAGATCACTATCCGCGGACCATACGGCAAGCCTTTTCCGGTTGACGACGAGTTTGTCGGTAAGAATCTGCTGTTTATTGCAGGCGGTGTTGGACTTGCACCTCTTCGCTCAGTGATCAATTACTGCCGTCATTACCGTGACAGATACGGAAAGATAGATATCGTGTACGGCTCACGCAGTAAAGACGATCTGCTTGATTACAATGAGATCATAAGTGAGTGGGCGAACGACGCCGGCGTTAATGTTCACCTCACCATTGACCGCGAGCAGGAAGGCTGGGACGGACATGTCGGATTTGTGCCGAACTATGTTAAGGAACTCGGTTTTGATACGGATAAGATCGCCGTTCTCTGCGGACCTCCGATCATGATCAAGTTTACACTGAACGGACTTTATGAACTCGGATTTGATAAGACACAGATCTATACCACTCTTGAACTGCGTATGAAATGCGGTATCGGCAAGTGCGGCAGATGCAATGTCGGAAGCAAGTATGTCTGCAAGGACGGACCTGTTTTCCGCTTTGACCAACTTGATGAACTGCCGGACGAGTATTGATCGGAGGAGAAGAAACAATGGAAAAAATGGTTAATATTTATCTTTTGGGCAAGCAGTATCAGGTGCCGGATGACCTGACTATCATGCGCGCCATGGAGTACGCAGGTTATCAGCTCGTAAGAGGCTGCGGATGCCGCAACGGATTTTGCGGTGCCTGCGCCACAATTTACCGTATCAAGGGCGACAGAGGTCTCAAAACCTGCCTTGCATGCCAGACGAAGGTCGAGAACAATATGTATATTGCAACTCTGCCTTTCTTCCCGCTTGTAAAACAGGTTTACGATATTGAAAAAATCAAGCCTACCGAGCAGATCATGATGCAGCTTTATCCCGAGATATATGCCTGTGTCGGCTGTAATGCCTGCACCAAAGCGTGTCCTCAGGGCCTTAACGTAATGCAGTATATCGCATATGCTCAGCGTGGAGAATTTGATAAATGCGCTGAGGAATCATTTGACTGCGTAATGTGCGGATGCTGTTCTTCACGCTGCCCCGCAGGTATATCCCACCCGCAGGTGGCAATGCTTGCACGCCGTCTCAACGGAAAATACCTTGCTCCCAAAACCGAACATCTTGAAAACCGTGTTAAAGAGATCAAGGACGGCACTTTCACCGAACTGATCGAGGCTCTTATGGGCAAGCCGATCGAAGAGATGAAAGAACTTTACAATAACCGTGAGATTGAGAAGTAAGGCAGGAGGCAGAAGAAGATGTACGCAAAAGAATTTCAGGATTCAATAAAGGCGGTCGAGGCTGCCCGTGAGGCGAATATTGCCTATGAGCCTGCCCGAATGACCGCAAAGGAAAAGGAAGAACTCCTTGCCGCATATCATCCCGACTATAAGAAGAGTGAATTCAGTGAACTGAAATTCGGTCCCAATAAGGGCGAATCCGTTCCGAAGGAACTCTGTGAAATGCTTGAAGCGCATAGCCGGATAAAGGCTGACGATGTTGATCTTACCGCTCCGAAATACGACGTTGATATTCTGATTATCGGCGGCGGAGGAGCCGGATGTGCCGCTGCTATTGAAGCGAACGAAGCAGGCGCAAATGTAATGGTCGTCACCAAACTCCGTATGGGTGACGCCAATACCATGATGGCAGAGGGCGGAATCCAGGCAGCAGATAAACCCAACGATTCCCCCGCGATCCACTATATCGACGCTTTCGGAGGAGGACATTTTGCCGCAAAGCCTGAGCTTCTTTCGAAGTTGGTATGCGATGCTCCCGAGGCTATCAAGTGGCTTAATGATCTCGGAGTCGAATTTGATAAGGCACCCGACGGAACAATGATCACCACACACGGCGGAGGAACTTCCCGCAAGCGTATGCACGCGGCGAAGGACTATTCCGGTGCCGAGATAATGAGAACTCTGCGTGACGAAGTACTCAACCGCGGAATCAATGTAGTGGATTTCACTTCTGCTATTGAATTGATCCTTGATGAAAATGGCAATGCCGCCGGTGCTGTTCTTCTTAACATGGAGACAAAGGAGCTTATGGTGGCACGCGCCAAAACCGTTATTATCGCCACAGGCGGTGCGGGACGTATGCACTATCAGGGATTCCCGACATCCAACCATTACGGAGCTACTGCCGACGGACTTGTACTCGGTTACAGAGTAGGTGCCAAACTTCTCTATGCCGATACTCTTCAATATCATCCCACGGGAGCAGCATTCCCTCAGCAGATCTTCGGAGCTCTCGTTACGGAAAAAGTGCGTTCTCTCGGAGCGAAGCTCGTCAACCGTGACGGAAAGGTGTTTATGCATCCGCTTGAAACCCGTGACGTGGCTGCGGCATCCATTATCCGCGAGTGTTCCGACCGCGGTGAGGGAGTAGATACCGGTGAAGGAATGGCAGTATGGCTCGATACTCCCATGATCGAAAAGATCGGAGGAGAGGGAACTATCGAAAAGAGAATTCCCGCAATGCTCCGTATGTTTGCAAGTTACGGCATTGATATACGCAAAGAACCGATACTTGTCTATCCGACTCTGCATTATCAGAACGGCGGACTTGACATCAATGCTGATTGCATGACGACGAATATCCGTAATCTGTTCGTAGCCGGTGAGGCTGTCGGCGGTATCCACGGACGTAACCGTCTTATGGGCAACTCTTTGCTTGATATCATCGTCTTCGGAAGAAGTGCCGGAATGAACGCAGCCTCCGCTGCCGCAAAGACTTCTTTAGGCAAACTGACACTTGATCATATTGCAAAATTTGATGCTGAGCGCAAGGCTGCCGGCGTTATTACGGATAAGGTATCTCCCAAACTTTTGCCCAATTATACTACCCGCAAGAGCGAACTCTGACGTCTGACCGAATCAGATCGAAGGAATTAAATATTAGAAAGGTTCTGAAAGAAATGAATTTGTTCGGTGGCGTCATTCCGGTCAAAGCGATCACGTTTTTGATGTTTTCCGTCATGGCAATCGCTGCGGTCGGATATCTGCTCGGACGCATATCAATAAAGGGCGTGTCTCTCGGTACAGCCGGAGTATTTATAGTTGCTCTGCTTTACGGATGCTTCTTCTATCCTCAGATTGAGACTCAACTCACCGTAGCGGTAGGTGAAGCAACAAAAACTTATGCATCAAATGCCCTGAAAATCGTTGAAAATCTCGGACTGATACTTTTTGTCACTTCAGTAGGGTTCATAGCAGGACCGAAATTTTTCGGAAATCTTAAAAAGAATTTCAAATCCTACGTTCTTCTCGGTGTGATCATCATTCTGTCCGGCGCGTTGGCGGCAGTCTCGTGCATACTTGTCGGCAGAGCCGTCGGGGGACTTGAAAACGACGAACTCACTGCAATGGTGGTGGGACTTATGTCGGGGTCTCTGACTTCCACTCCCGCGTTTTCCGCGGCAAAAGAAATGATGGAGACAGCCGAACTTGAAAGTATCGTTGCCGTTGGTCACGGAATCGCTTATATTTTCGGTGTGGTTGGAGTAGTTCTTTTTGTTCAGCTTATCCCTAAATTCGCCCATGCCGATATGGCACTTGAACGTGAAAAACTCGTCACGGTTTCTGACGGAAAGAAGAAATCATTCGCCGGAAAACTTATTGAAATGGATGATTTCGGCTTTATGCCGTTTGCTGCAGCTGCCGTTATCGGAATGCTTGTAGGATCAGTCAAGATCCCGCTTTCTGGCAAGGGACTTTCCGGTACCTGCTTCTCGCTTACTACAACCGGCGGATGTCTGCTCGTTTCGCTGATCTTCGGACATTTCGGTCGTGTGGGCAAAGTGAGCATAATGCCGAAAGAGCATACTCTCAAAGTATTCCGTGAACTCGGACTTATGCTGTTCCTTATCGGTGCCGGAGTTGCCGGAGGCGCAAGTTTTGTCAAGTATTTTGAAGTGATTTATTTTGCATACGGAGTATGGATGACCATTGTACCTATGATTGTCGGTTTCGTTTTTGCAAAGTATATTCTGAAACTGAGCCTGCTAAATAACCTCGGATCCATCACGGGAGGAATGACATCCACTCCCGCTCTCGGAACTCTGATTCATGTAGCAGAAACGGAAGATGTTGCGTCGGCATACGCCGCTACTTATCCCGTAGCTCTTATTGCTGTTGTGCTTGCATCACAGTTTATAATTATGCTGTTCTGAACAAAACGTAAGGCAGACGCGGATCCGCGTCTGCCTTACTGCATTTTATTTACAAAAGGACCGTATTGTGTCTGCAAGTCCACCGCCCGGAACATCAAAATAAAAACGTGTTTTCCCGCGGGTGAAATAAAGCTGTTCTCCGTTCGAGGTAACATAAATAGAAATCTTTTCTCCGCCCAAAAGCGTAAAAAGAAGCCTTATGTCAAATGATCCGCCCTCAGTGTTGGATTTTACCGAATACGAACATTTATCAATAATGTCAGATATTTTTCCTGCAATACGGAGAGCATCGTCGCCGTTGAATAAAACTTCGGCATCTCCTTCGGAGTTGAGCGCACTGCCCGTAAGGTCGGAAATAATTACGGTTTCGGAAGAATCCACTATCTTATCCGAATATTTTCCGAGTTCCGACGCAGCACGGATACGAGGATAGAAAACAAGGGAAAGAACAATAAGCAGAGCCGCAAGAATTACACCCGAGCAGATAAGGGCAAGGGGAATATCTCTGCTTTTTTTGCCGCGGTTTTTAACTTTTTTGGAGGGATCTGAATTCTTTACTGACAAGAATAATCTCCTTTCATTTGTATTTGAATATATTATCTCAGATAATTGAGAAAAAATCAAGTCTTTGTTTCAAAAAAAGATATTTAAGACATAAGAATTTCAAGAAATAATCGCATTGTTGCACAATTGCCGGTGTGATTATGCGAAATACAAGACAATATTCAATATAAAATGGATTTTTTAAGCATTTTTGTGAAAAAGTTTCGCAACATACTTGCAAAATGTGCCGGAATGTAGTATAATATATTGCAATTAAATGCGGAGGTGTCGAAATGCTTGAAATTTCACCGAAATCAAATCTTCTTGAACAGAAATCATATAAATATTCTCTCCAGGATGTAACAGAGCCGAATCTGTACCGTGAAGTATATACATATCAGGACGTTCCGAAGGTCCCGTTCAACCACCGCCGTGTCCCTCTCGGTATGCCTTCCGAAATCTGGATCACCGATACATCATTCCGTGACGGAATGCAGTCACAGGCACCGTACAGTCCCAAACAGATAGTCGATCTGTATAAAATGCTCTCAAGGCTCGGAGGTCCGAAGGGAATAATCCGCGCAACCGAATTCTTCGTATACAGCGAGAACGACCGCAAAGCACTGCGTGACTGTCAGGAACTCGGACTTGAATTTCCTCAGATCACTACATGGATCAGGGCAAGTCTCAACGATTTCAAACTTGTAAAGGATCTCGGTATCAAGGAAACCGGAATTCTTGTTTCCTGTTCCGACTATCATATTTTCAAGAAACTCGGAATGACGCGCGGTCAGGCAATGGAGCATTACCTGAAAACGATCGCCGCAGCCCTTGAAATGGGAATTACACCAAGATGCCATTTTGAGGATATTACCCGCGCAGACTTCTACGGGTTTGTAGTACCTTTTGTAAACGCGATACAGGAACTTTCCGAGGAAGCGGGAATACCCGTAAGAATCCGTGCCTGCGATACTATGGGCTACGGAGTTCCTTACAGTGAAGTTGCTCTGCCTCGAAGTGTTCCCGGAATAATTTACGGTTTGCAGCATTACTCTGATGTGCCGAGTGAAATGCTCGAATGGCATGGGCACAACGATTTTTATAAGGCGGTTGCAAACGCAACCTGCGCATGGCTGTTCGGGTGCTGCGCAGTAAATACGTCAATGCTCGGAATCGGCGAACGGACCGGAAATGTGCCGCTTGAAGCAATGGTATTCGAGTATGCTTCGCTTCGGGGAACTCTTGACGGAATGGATCCGACGGTCATCACGGAGATCGCAGATTATTTCAAAAATGAAATCGGCTACGATATTCCTCCTATGACGCCTTTTGTCGGCGAGAACTTCAACACGACACGTGCGGGAATCCACGCTGACGGAATGCTCAAGGATGAGGAGATATATAATATTTTTGATACCGGAAAACTGCTCAACCGTCCTGCCGGTGTCACGGTAAGTTCGACCTCCGGTCTCGCCGGAATTGCTTATTGGATCAACGGTCACTACCGTTTGACAGGTGCTGAGGCGATCACCAAACATGATCCCATGGTCGCATATATAAAGGAATGGACCGACGAACAGTATGCGGCAGGAAGGCAGACTGCGATCACCTCCAAAGAACTTGAAAAACTGATAATCAAATACAAAACCAAAAATGAAGAACAGCAATAATCATGCATAAATAACTCATTCGGAAGGAAATGAAAATGGGACAGACGATAGCACAGAAAATTATTGCGGCACATCTCGTAAGCGGAGAAATGATTCCCGGCAGCGAGATATCCCTGCATATTGACCGTACTCTGACACAGGACGCGACGGGAACTATGGCGTATATTGAATTTGAAGCCATAGGTGTAGACAGAGTTAAAACAGAATTATCCGTTGCATACATAGATCATAATACCCTCCAATCGGGATTTATGAATGCTGACGACCATAGATTTATCCGAACTGCTGCGGCAAAATACGGAATTCATTATTCACGTCCCGGAAACGGTATCTGTCATCAGGTGAATCTTGAAAGATTCGGTGTTCCCGGCAAGACGCTGATAGGTTCAGACAGCCATACACCTACTGCCGGAGGAATCGGAATGCTTGCGTTCGGTGCCGGCGGACTTGACGTTGCCGTGGCAATGGGCGGCGGAGCGTACTCCATGATCATGCCGAGAATGTACAGAGTGAACCTTACGGGAAAACTTTCTCCTTGGGTAACTGCCAAAGACGTCAGCCTTGAAATTCTCCGCATCCTTTCCGTAAAGGGCGGAGTCGGAAATATAATCGAATGGGGCGGAGAAGGTGTGAAGACTTTGTCCGTGCCGGAACGTGCAACCATAACAAATATGGGAGCTGAACTCGGAGCCACCACTTCAATATTCCCGTCAGACGAGATAACGCGCAAATTCCTCGCAGCCCAGGGCAGAGAGTCTGATTACACGCCGATTTTTGCCGATCCCGATGCCGTTTACGACCGTGTGATCGATATTGATCTTTCAACTCTCGAACCAATGGCAGCCTGCCCGCACAGTCCCGATAACGTAAAGCCGATCAGCGAACTTGCAGGAACTCCGGTAAGTCAGGTTTGCGTGGGATCATGCACAAACTCCTCTCTTGCGGATATGCTTTCCGTTGCAGCAATCCTAAAAGGCAGACAGATCGCTCCGTCCGTCGGAATGTCGGTGTCTCCCGGATCCAAGCAGGTACTTTCAATGCTTTCTTCCTGCGGAGCTCTTACTGATATGATCGGAGCCGGTGCAAGGCTGCTCGAATGTGCCTGCGGTCCTTGTATCGGAATGGGATTCTCTCCCGAATCCGCGGGAGTATCCCTCCGTACATTTAACAGAAACTTTGAAGGCAGAAGCGGCACCCGTGATGCCAAGGTTTACCTTGTTTCTCCTCAGGTTGCCGCCGCGTCTGCAATCACCGGATTTATCACAGACCCGAGAACTCTCGGCGACTATCCGCAGATAAATATGCCCGAGATCTTTACCGTTGATGACAGCGGTGTTATTCCGCCGTTGTCTCCCGAGGAAGCAAAGAACTTTGAAGTTGTCCGCGGACCGAATATCAAGGGTTACCCTGCTACCTACCCGCTTACGGACGAGATAGACGCGGAACTTACTCTTAAAGTCGGTGACAATATCACGACTGACCACATCATGCCCGCAGGTGCGGCAATTCTTCCTTACCGTTCAAATATCCCGAAAATGTCCGAATTTTGTTTCAATGTATGTGATCCCGCATTTCCTGAAAGAGCCAAAAAAGCAGGAAAGAGTATTGTTGTCGGCGGATCAAACTACGGTCAGGGTTCGTCACGTGAGCATGCAGCACTTGTGCCGCTTTACCTCGGAGTCAGAGCAGTTGTCGCAAAGAGTTTTGCACGTATCCATAAGGACAACCTCGTAAATGCCGGAATCCTTCCGCTGACTTTTGCGGATGCAGCCGATTACGACGCACTTGATCAGGGGGATGAGCTGACTCTTACGGGACTGAATGAAGGTATCGTTACCGGAAAGGTCACATTGAAAGACAAGACCAAGAACATAGAGGCAGAATTGGTCTGTGAACTCTCCGCAAGACAGCAGCAGATCATAAAAGCCGGCGGACTTCTGGCATTGACCGGAAGCCGAAAAGCAAACTGACAATCAAAAAGGGGAAACGCAAATGAAAAACAAAGAACAATATATCGCCGAGGCAGTATCAAAATTCGAGACTATTCTGCGCGAACAGACTGCCCGTGCTGAGAAGATGAAAAATGACGGTCCGGCAACCGATTTTACAAAAAAGGATCATATTGTGATCGGATGCTGCGGCGGTGACGGAATCGGTCCGATCATTACAGCCGAGGCAAGACGTGTGCTTGAATATCTCCTCAAAGATGCCGTTGCATCCGGTAAGGTGGAACTTCGCGATATTGAAGGTCTTACGATCGAAAACCGTATAGCTTGTGATAAGGCGATACCGGACGATGTTCTTGCGGCACTTAAAGCCTGTGATGTGATTCTGAAAGGTCCGACAACCACCCCAAAGGGCGGCACCGGAGCCAAGGATCTTGAAAGTGCAAACGTGGCAATGCGGCGTGAACTTGATCTTTTTGCAAATGTTCGTCCCGTTTCGATTCCCGCCGAGGGAGTCGATTGGACGTTCTTCCGTGAGAATACCGAAGGCGAATACGTGCTCGGAAGCCGTGGAGTTGAGATACCCGACGAACTGTGCTGTGACTTCAAGGTGATTACCGATGCCGGTACCGAGCGTATCGCACGTGCAGCTTTTGACTTTGCCGTGAAGAACGGAAAGACAAAGGTCACCTGCGTCACAAAGGCGAATATTATGAAAAAGACTGACGGCAAATTCTCACGTATCTGTCATGAGATCTGCGAGAGGGAATATCCGACACTTACTCTTGACGAATGGTATATCGACATTATGACAGCCAAACTCGTTGATGAGAAAGCAAGAGCTGATTTTCAGGTTTTTGTTCTTCCGAATCTGTACGGTGACATCATCACAGACGAGGCGGCACAGCTGCAGGGAGGTGTAGGAACTGCGGGAAGTGCAAATATCGGTGCACATTACGCTATGTTCGAGGCAATACATGGCTCGGCACCGAGAATGATCGAACGCGGAGACGGAGATTATGCAAATCCCGCAAGTATGCTTCGTGCGGCGGAGATGCTTCTGAGACATATCGGTTTTACCGCAGAAGCGGCAAAACTTGCCAAAGCACTTGATATCTGTACCTCTTCTGACGCGGAAGTAGTCATAACCGGTCACCGTGACGGCGCGACCTGCCGTGAATTCGGGGACTATGTAATGAGAGTCTGCGAGTCATTATAAATATGAAAAAGTCCGTGCGGGAAGTTCCGCACGGACTTTTTCAGGGCAATACCGCACAATTCCGGCGGTGTAGATGCGCCGTTAAGGCGTCAGCCGTGAATTGTGCGGTATTGCTTTAGATATTAATGTCCACGGCAGCACCGAGATGGAGAGAATAGACGCAGATCCGGTCAGGGCGTTTCCCGAGGATCTGTTCAAGGGCCGAAGCGTAATAACCGAGCTGTTCACCGTGAACAGCAGTTAATTTTCCGGCAGCAAGAGTATGATCGTTTCTTTCTGCAAGTGAAAGACGGTCGGTTTTGTAGTCGCAAAGAACGAGTTCCCCGTCTTCATCCGTATAGAAAAGATCGATAACCCCCTGAACAAGGATCTTTTCATCTTTAAGACGTGATTTCAGTTCGGCGTTTGTGGTAAAATCGACAGCCGGTAGAAAAACATTGAAACGTGTCTCACGTCGTATTTCGCGTGCTTTACTGAGACTGCGGAAGAAATCACTGCGTGAAAAGGCGGCGATCTCATCAAACCTTACCATTTGGGCAGCGGATTCGGGAATAAAACGCTGAGCGGTAAGTCTTTCTGCTTCTTTTCGCGCACTTTCTTCAGTGCCGTCAAGACGGGAAAAATCGCAGAATTGCAGGAAAAGATGCGTCGCCGTACCGCGTTCGGCGGCGTCGTTCCCTCCGCCCATAAAGCGCGGAACACGCGGTTCCATTGATTCCGCTTTACGCAGAAGTGCTTCCGTTGCGGCGATATCATCACCTTCTTCTTCTGTCAGAATGTCGGGATAAAGATGAGAAACGGAAAGTTTTGAGGGTAAAGACGCCCCTGCGGGTGCTTTGTAATCGAAAGAAAAACGTCGCCTGAATTCGTCGGTAAGTTGAGATATTCTGTTTTCATCAAAGTTTCTGCTTTCTTTTTTGCTTATTTCAGATCCCCGAACAGAAGCGGACGGTGTTTCAATAACGTATGAACCCGATCCTTCCGCTGCTTTTCCGGAGTCAAGCGCGGTGAGTATCCATTCGAGCCATGATCCTGCTCTTATGACAGTCTCCCGACCGCCGAGTTGTTTGTTTTCAGACGATTTTTTCTTTAGTTTCTCGATATCTGATCCGTTTGCGCTTGCAACAACGTATAGGATGTCACGGGCACGGGTAAGGGCAACATAAAGGACGCGTATGGATTCTTCGTTTGAAGTTGTAATTATACGATCTCTGACGGCACTCCACATGGGAGTTGTCACAGATCCGAGTCCCGAAGGATCAGAAAGTTTTACCGCAATACCGAGATCTCCCGAGGTCGTAAATACAACTGAAGAATCAGCCTCAGAGTGTGAAAAATTCTTCTGTGCCGATACAAGGAAGACGACCGGAAATTCAAGTCCTTTCGAGCCGTGGACAGTCATAACGTTGACACAACCGGAAGTTGTTTCAATTTCGGATCTTATTTCTTTTTCAGATTCGGTGATACGGTTAAGAAATACAACAAAATCGTGCAGACTGCGAAAAGCAGATCCTTCAAAACTTCTTGCATACTCATAAAGTCTGCGCAGATTGCGTCTGCGTTCTGTTACGGAGCAGCGGCGTGTTTTTTCGTCTGTCCCGGCGTAATTCAGTGCGCCGACATCACGCCAAAGTGCATGAATGAAGCGGTGGACCGGCATTGACTCCGCCATCTCACGGTAACCGTTTATGCGGTTAGCTGCCATTCTGCATTTTTCGGCAAGAGCAGGGTCGCTCGCGCTGTCTTCGGCATATTCCGTTACTGAATCGTAAAGTGAAAGAGTGCTTCTTCCTACACGGACGTTGACCAGATCTGAAAGGGTAAAACGGAAAATAGGAGAGCGGAGCACCCCGGCAAGAGGAACATCACGGTGAGGATTATCGGAGGCTGACAGCAGACAGAACATCAGACGGACTTCCGAGTTGTGGAAAAAAGACTTCGAATCTTTATTAACCACCGGAATTCCCGCATTGGCAATTGCATTGGAGAAAAGTGTGCAGTCCTGATTGCTTCGTGCAAGTACGGCAATATCATCGGGACGCAGCGGTTCACCGCTGACATTTTTTCCTTCACGAAGAAGACGTGCTATCTCGCCGACAACGTAACTTACGTCGGCGGGATCTGTTTCTGTGTCGGCATTGTTGTTTTTCGGCATATCAATGTTTTCATCATTTTCGCATTCATTGCCTTCTTCATCTTTTGAAATAAGCACCAGATGAACCGGCTCTTCGGAAATGTTGCCCGAGCGGGAAAAAATCAGGTCGTCTTCTTCGAGATAACCTATTCCGGAGTTTTCATTATCTTCCGACGTTTGGAAGAGGTATGGACAGACGGTGTTTGTGAATCTGATGATTTTTTCCGAACACCTGAAGTTTTCGGACATAAAGATCGAACACGCTTTTTCGTCAGTCGGTTGTTCCGGGTCGAACAGTGGATACTCAGATCTGTAACTTGCAAAGAGTGACGGTTCGGCTCCTCGGAAACGGTAAATACTCTGTTTGATATCACCGACCAAAAACAGATTGCTTCCGTTTGACACAGTTCTGAAAATCAGATCCTGGATTCTGTCGGTATCCTGATATTCGTCAATAAAAATATGCGAGTATTTTTCCCGTTCGGCAAGGGCGGCAGCGGTGGGGCTGCCGTCAGCATCAACGAGAAGCTGCAAAGCAAATGAACGGAGATCAGAAAACTCAAGGACGGAAAGATTCTTTTTTTCGTCGGTGTATGCCTCGCTGAATTGTTTCAGCACCGAATAGAGTTCGCGGCAGAATTGAGCAGTTGCGTGCATCAAAGAAGGAATCTCATCCTCACGGAATGAAAGAAAAGAATCTCCGACAGCACTCAGATTTTTCTTGAAATCCGAGTGTTTGGATTTGATGAATTCCGATATTTCTGTCGCTTCTTCTTTTTTTATTTTTCCGAGAGTGACCGCGGAGTAATTTGCAATATAATTTCTTGCCGCGGAATAATCTCCCGATTTTACGTATTCAAGAATTGCACAGACTGCATTGAATTCGTGCTCTGAGGCTTCGCGGTAAGGCTCGCACTCGGGATTTTCGTCAATCAATTCAAGAATCCCACGCTGTTTACTGAGCATAAATCCGAGCCTTGCGCATAAAGCGGCACGGCATGCTTTTCCGTGTGTCGTATCAAAAAAAGGAAGATCGGCTTCGCTGTCAAATCTCTCCGCACATTTTTCAACATAACCGATATCCTCGGGAAGATAACGCAATGATTGAGTAAGTTTAAGAAGGATATCTGAAAGCAAAGACTCATTTGCGGCAGAGCAGAGACATTCCGTCATACGTTGAAAAGCGGGATCTGAATAATTTTGCTCAATAACTTCATCCATGACTTTTGCCCGCAGGATATCAAGTTCCCCGGAGTTGTCAAGCCTGAAAGAAGACGGCAGACCGAGACGCTGAAAGTTTGCGCGGACGAGAGAATTGTAATATGAGTCGATAGTGCAGATCTGAGCTCCCGAGAGAGAAGTAAGTTGACGGGAAAGATGATAATTTCCGGGATCTTTCGCAAGTGCTTCGGTAAGAGCGGCGCAGATACGGGAGCGTAGTTCACCGGCGGCGGCGCGCGTGAATGTCACTATCAGCATTTTTGTTATATCGGCAGGGTTATCCTTATCGGTAAGGAGAGTGATAATACGTTGTGTAAGAGTTGCTGTTTTTCCTGAACCCGCGGCTGCGGAAACGAGAACGTTTTTTCCACGTACGTTAATTGCGTTTTGCTGAGATTTGGTGAAATCCATTTTCATTTCCTCCTTGTTTAAAATCTTTTCGCGGGTCTTGAAGCACGGCAGACTGAGGCAAAACGACAGTAATTGCAGGTCTTTTCATTGGGACGTACCTGTGCTTCCGCGTGCCCGCCAACCATATTTCCGGCGATATCACAGAGCACATTACTGAGTTGACCGTAGAGATCGTCGATCTGTTCCGTGCTGCGGCACGGCATAATAAGTTTTTTGTTTTTAACCTTTTTCAGATATCCGGGACATCCTGAGCGGCAAACTGCACAAAGAACGTCATCATTATCAAGCAAGAATCCGCTTCGCGTAAACTGTCTCGGTATCTCCCGCAGAGCAGTATCGCTGTTTTCCGGATCTTTTGTCGGTACTTTTTTATGATAAGTTGAATATACCGTAATCCCTGCCGCAACGGGAATACCGCCGACTGATTTTGCAAATTCAGTATTGTTTCCGCGCGTCAGAGAAAAAATATAAATCAAAAGTTGAAGGTCAATACCTTTACTTACGTTATCAAGGGAAAAGACCTGCTCACCTGTTTTGTAATCAACAACGCGAACGTATACTTTTCCGTCTTTTCGGAAAATGTCTACCCGGTCGATAATACCGGTAATTGAAATCTCCGTACCGTCTTTTAGTGAAAATGAAAGTGCCGGAAATCCTTTGACACCTATCGGCAGTTCAAAGAATTCAGGAGAGAAATCACCGTCTGAAATTTCAGCAAGAATGTCGTTTACGGCAAGCACCGCAAGTTGTTTGAGACGTGATATCTTGTAAAGTATCCTTGCGGTACGAGTGCCTGAATCCACCGGAAGTGAATTGTCAATATATTTCTCAGTAAGTCTTTCGATTATTTTTGCTTGTTCGTCGGAGTCGGGGAATAATCCCCCTCGGGTAATAAAAACCTCATAAAGGTATTGTTCGAGAATGTAATGAACAAAAGTACCGGAATTGGCGGCGGAATATGCAGCCTCTTTGCCGTCATCAAGTTTCAGAATATATTGGCAGTAATACGCAAAACGGCAGTTGACATATTTTTCAATCTGTGTTTTGCTGAGAAGCAGCTGCTTTCCCATTGCGATGCGCGCAGTTGTTTCATCAACGCAGTCACCTGCGGCACTGACAGGATATTCAGAAGGATCCGGGGGCAGAAATGTGGCTGTGAGTGCGTCTGAAGCAAGTGCTTTTCGTATTGCTTCGCCTTCTTCGGTACCGTCAAGGAGGGTTACGAATCCTGCGGCACTTTCCGGGGTGCGTATACGATCGGTAAAATCAGCCGTAGTATCTGTAACTTTGTTTTTAAGGTATGGAAACAATACAGTCAGACGGTTGAAAGCAACTGAAGGTGTTGAATCCGAGCGTGTAAAAACGATGAGCTTGTCTGATGCGGATGCGGCGGCACGGCGGAAGAAATAAAGTTCGTCAGATGCACGTTCCTCGCGGCTGCCGGATAAAGAGATGCCGTGAGACATAAGGATCTCTCTTTCTCTGTCGGAGAGCAGTCCGCGGTCGGAAGCAGATGCGGGAAACTCACCGTCACAGACACCGAGCAGGATCACGCACTTCGGTGAATCGGCACGGAGCATATCGGCGGATCCGACTGTAACTTCATCGGCTGCGGTGGGGATACTTCCAATTGACGTAGAATCAAGGACAAGCTGCAAAGCATCGGAAAATGTTTTTAGATCCGGCTTTTTCGAGACTCCGTCGAAAGCGTCGCAGAGACCGTCGAGCGCGTCAAGGACAGCATCATAAATCCGTGCATTTTCTCCGGCTTCCCTTATGCGCCCCGCCGCAAGATCCCGTGCGGCACCGGCTCTGAGAGAAGATGTTACGTTGAGTTCGGAAAGATAATCCACCACTGCACGGCACATATCGGGCACGCCGTCGGCACCTTCAAGTTCGGAATAAAATTTCTTCAGCCGTGTGACAAGAATATCACGTACGTCGTTTGAAATTGCCAGGATCTGTTTGCCGCGTTCGGAAATATTCTGGGTATAGCCGTCGGGATTCATATTCCATGGGGCAGGATCGGTAAAACGTTTTCCGTTAATATTCCATTTTGCCGTATAACTCTCAAAAATATCGGCTTGACGGGGTTCGATACAGCACAGTCCTGTTTTCAGGTGAGCGATAAGATCATCACGACGCCAACCGAAAATGAAAATGCGCAGGGCGGAAAGGATCAGACGCGAGAGAGCAGAAGTTGAGAGTTCGCTTTTTTCGGAGAAGAAATAAGGAATACCCTGAGTTTCAAGGGCAGGTTCAAGAATACCGCGATATTTTGAGGCACTTCGGGCAACAATAAGAATTTCACCGTAATGAAATCCATTCTCTGCAAGCTGTCGGATTTTTGCGGCACAGCATTCCGCTTCGTCGTATATATCGGCAGAACGCAGAAGTTCAATGCTTCCGCGGTATTCTTCGGGAATAGCATAACTTTTCGTTTCACCGAGAAGCCACAGATCCGATGCAGTAATTGCAAGTTCAGCGGAAGAAGTACGGTGATTATGATTGAGAATTACGGTTTTGCATTCCGAGCCGGTTGACGCAGCTTCACTGCGGAGTCGGTCAGAGCAGGCACGAAGGGATAGCGTATCAATACCGCGGAAAGAAGGAGAGGGAAGACCGGAAGTGATGACGGTATTATGAGCCTGCTGCATAATCAGGCGCACAACATCGTGTTCCTGCCCGGTGAGGCTTGTAAATGAATCTATGTATACGTTTGCATCCGTGAAGAAAGGCTCATCTGAAAGAAGTTCGCAGAGGTGAGAAAGATCGTTGTCGGAATCAGTGAATTTATCGCCCATAAGCGTTTCGTAAACGGCTGCGGAAGCGGCAATATCACGCAGCTTGTACGAAAGCTGATTATCCGAAATCGAAGCGGCAGCTTCTTCGATCAGAACAGGGGTGATCCCGCCCGAGCGGAATTCGCGGAAAGTACCGAGAACAGCATCGGGGAGAGAACGGTCGTCGGCTGCCCGCGTGCCGTATTCACGGAGAAGAGGTGCGGATTCACGAAGCGCACGCCACATAAAAAGGCGTCTCATGCCCGTTGAGGCATAATTATAAACGAGACCGCCGCGTTCACGGAACACACGGTTTGCAAGACGGGAAAAATTCAGTACTTCAACGAGAAGTTGTCCCGAAGGAGGCAGACGGAGAAGAACGTCTCGTTCGGTGCTGACTGTCATCTGTTCCGGGACGATCAAAAATGCCCTTCGACCTTCGGCGGCATCTTTTTGAAGTTGTGAAAAAACATATTCGGTTTTTCCGGTTCCGAAATTGCCGTAAATGAAACTGATCATTGAAATCTCCCCAAGTGAGTAATGAGTGTGTTATAAAAAATCGTAAAAAAAGAAAAAATACAGGGATAAATAAAATGTCAAATAATGTCGGAAGTCAGAGGAAAATGTCCGTTCTTTCTGATGCGAAACGAAGAACACGTGGGTTGAAGAAAAAGTAATCAAAACGCGAAATTCTGAATACTCCTGCCGGACGGAATCCTGAAAGTTTTAACTTCCGCGGAGAAGAAACAAGTATCACGGTCTGACCCGTGTCAGAGATGATCCTTGCTGTTTCTTCGGCAGTGTCAAATCCCGTGAACGAACGCGGGAAAAAGAAAATACAGATGTTATTTCCGCTGATGACTGATTTCAGTTTTCTTCCTCTTTGTCTCAATGTCAGGAGAGAACGAACGAAAGCAAGAATAAAAAATGCGGCGATCAAAGGAAAAAGCGTCAGAAGGATACCGCCGATAACAATAAAGAAAGCACCGGTCTGAAGTATTGCAAAAACCGCCGTCGAGACACGGATCACGGTTGAAATAAGGCGAAAACGTCGAAAAATAACAAGCAGACGTTCCCAAAGACCGAAAGCCTCCGTCCCTCTGATCAGATCGAAAATATACGCGGAATATGACTCTGTCCGGAAACGTCTTCTGCGGGCATCGGCGTCGGCAGCACGTCGCTGCGGAACTCCGGCTCTTGCGGCACGGATTTTTGCAAGTCTGTGTTCAAGACGTGAGATTTCCCGTGTCAGTCTGTCTTCTTCCGCTCTTTCAAAACTTGTTCTTCCCGCTTGAGGGAGATTGATTCCCGATCGCATACCTCATCCTCTGTTTTTTCAAGAATATGTAGGTTGCGTCTCATAACTTCTGTCCCACGCCAGCTGTAAGCACGCCGTGAAAAATCGTCTTTATCAGAAATACTTTTCTCCGACGGGATCGGTCTTGCATTTTCGGCAAACCATTCGCTTCCGTGATACAAAGTCCCCGATTTTTTGGCGGAGACTGTGTGAGGACAGACAAGCTGGCATATGTCGCACCCCCATGCGGTGCCGTATTTCCGCATAAGAGATTGCTCATCGGATGTCAGAACGCCTTTTTTCTGAGTTACAGATGAAAGGCATTCACCGCCCCCTGCAAGGCGAGAGGGGCAGGCGGCAATACATTCACCGCAGTTCTCACAGTGACGAGGCTCGGATACAACGATCGGCTCGTCCGGAAGAATATCCGTCAGAACTTCAAAAATAAAAACAAAAGACGAATGATCCTCGGTAATAAGAAGTCCGTTTTTACCTATGACACCAAGTCCCGCACGCGCGGCGGCATCAACTTCATCAATTGGCGAAACGTCACCGAAAACGGCAAAATGCGCTTCCGGAAATTTTTCTTTTCCGTCATTTACGATTTCCTCTCCGATTTGTTTGAGCAGAAAATGATAGTCACGTCCAACTGCGTATGCTGAAACTATGCGCGGACCGTCGCAGGCGTGAGTGTAGTACGGAAGTACACCGATAATGACGGTTTGCGGGACAAAACCGAGTCTTAAAATGCGATCCTGCCGTATGACGCGGCAGTCGGTAATGCTGATCACGGCAGCAGAAGCGGCACCGTGGAATGTCAACATATCGCAAAGTGATTTTGCATTTGCTTTTTTCATCTTAAAAATGTTTTCTCCGCGGGAAATCAGTCAAGGGGATTGAAAAATAATAAAATAAGATTTATAATAATAGTATAGCACATTTTTTCGAAAAACGCCACCTTTTTTACAACAGCCGTGAAAAATGAATGTTTTTTAAAATGTGCGGGATTTTTAAACTTTCAGAGTCTTTTAAATACAACATCATACAATCTTCACAAAACAAGGATATAATAAATCCGAAAAACCAATAGGAGGTATTTTTCCATGCAGGAATATGAAAACGAAAACCGCAGCGTCGACGGCATCGAAAACACCGACTCTGAGGAAAAAACAGAAGTTCAATTCACGCCGGAAAACAACGGCGGCTCATCATATGAAGATACCCACGCGCCTGCTCAGTCTTACGGTGCAGTATACACTCCATACGGAACGAACGGCGGATATTCATATACCCCGTATGTCTCGCAGAACGGAAATATGTATTCAGGGCAGCCGCAGAATTATGGCGGAAATATGAATAATATCACGTCGGCTCCTGCCGCGGGGAAAAAGAAAAAAAAGAACTCCGGCAGTAAAACCGCACTTATTGCGGTATTGCTCGTCGCATGTATTGTTCTTTCGGGCGTTTCGGCATATTTCGGTACAGTGCTTGCAAGACGTCATACTGAATTGCCTGCCGGAGATACGGGAGAACATTCGGGTATACTCCCCGACGGAGAAAAGAACAGCACAACCGTTAATGTCGCTGATCTTCAGAATATCGGAGTTGAAACCAATAAGGTACAGCGCGGGGAGATCATGACTATCCCGCAGGTAGTGACTGAGGTTAAGGATTCCGTGGTGGAGATAACCACTGAATCCGTGACGCAGGGATACGGCTTTTTCTCTCAGTATGTCACAAGCGGAGCAGGAAGCGGAGTAATTCTATCCGAGGAAGGCTTCATTATAACCAATAATCACGTTATCGAAGATGCAACAACGATCACCGTACGTCTGACTGACGGTAAAGAATATCCCGCTGTTCTCGTAGGAACTGACGTTGATTCTGACGTAGCGGTAATCAAGATCTCACCCGTCAAGGATGAAAAACTCAAATGTGCAGTTATCGGAAACAGCGATATGCTTGTTGTCGGTGAAGATATCATTGTTATCGGAAATCCTCTCGGTGAACTTGGCGGCACGGTCACCAACGGAATTATCAGTGCCAAAGAGCGCGAAGTGACTGTTTCAAATGAAACAATGACACTTTTGCAGACAAATGCCGCCGTGAATCCGGGCAACTCCGGCGGAGGAATGTTCAATCTTTACGGGGAACTTGTCGGAGTAATCAATGCAAAGTCATCTGGTGACAACGTAGAAGGACTCGGATTTGCAATTCCGGTAAATGTGGCGTGGTCTGTCGCCGAGGAACTGATCGACTTCGGTTACGTCCGCGGAAAACCGACTCTCGGCATCACCGTTATGGATGTGACAAATCAGAGTTATGCGCGATACTATTTCAACTCGTACAGCACGGGAGTATATATTTACGAAGCGGAGAAGAATTCCGGTTTTGAATACGGAGACAGGATAATATCCTTCAACGGAACGGAGATCACATCAACGGCGGATCTTACCGCTCAACTGAAAAAATGTTCGGTTGGTGATGAGGTGACAGTAGTTGTTATGCGTAGCGGTAAGACTGTGGAGAAAAAGGCGACGCTGAAAGAAAGAGTACCGGAAACCACTAAGGGATGATAAGTCACGGGGGTGTCTCACTTACTTGATTCACCCCCGTGAACACAAGAAAACCTCGCTTGAAAGGACATCTTTGAAATGTATGATATTCTTGTAGTAGACGACGAATCGGGTATTCGTGCGATTGTAAAGAAGTATGCCGAATTCGAGGGCAATAAAGTAAGTGAAGCCGCCGACGGAATGGAGGCAGTCAGAATGTGCCGTTCACACGATTTTGATATTGTTATAATGGACATAATGATGCCGGAACTTGACGGTTTTTCCGCCTGTCGGGAGATACGCAAGACAAGCGACGTGCCGATTATAATGCTGTCTGCAAGAGGAGAAGAATACGATAAGATCAACGGTTTCGGAATGGGGATCGACGACTATGTGGTCAAGCCGTTTTCCCCGAAAGAGTTGATGTTAAGGATTGAAGCCGTGCTGAAAAGAGTGAAGGCAAAGCAAGAAAAAAGAGTGGAACCGGCACCGCATCAGATAATCGAACTTGACGGAGGAGGACTGCGTGCAGATATTACCGCACGGCTCGTTTATATTGACGGAGAGAGAGTGGAGATGTCACCGAAAGAATACGAACTTTTCTTTTACCTGCTCTCAAATCGGAATATTGCACTTTCACGCGAGAAACTGCTCTGCGAGGTATGGGGGTACGACTTTTACGGTGACGCGAGAACCCTTGATACTCATGTCAAACTCTTGCGCAGATCCCTCGGAAGATATGCATCGTATATTGTGACTCTTCGTGGGATCGGATACAGATTTGAAGAGAAAAAATAAAAAAATTCAAAAAGACGAAAGGAGAGCAGTCTGTGTTTCGACGGTCACAAGAACAAAAAAAGAATGACATCATAATAAAAAAAAGAACGACGGTCAGACACGGGATAGGTATCTTCTGGCAGCTGCTCCTTTATTTCGTTGTGTTTGCACTTGTCATACTTGCGGTATTTTGGCTGTTTCAGGTTAATCTGCTCGACTTTTTTTACGAAAGAACGAGACTTTCGGAATTTGATACTGTTGCCGACACCGTAAGCCGAGCGATTAACGACGATAATTTCTCGGACGTTTGCTATGAATGTGCGATAAGGTACGATATGTGCATACGTGTTTATAAATGCAGCGGTAAAGCTATCTCACGCGAAATAGCTTCCGTTGAGGCTACACCGTCGTGCCTTATTCACCGGATAAACTCCGACACTCTCGATCAGTATTACAATAATGCACTTGAAAATGACGGCGAATGGATCAAAAAAACGGAACTGAATCCCGGACGCCTGCCTGATATTTCGAAAAAGAACGGGGGGAACTCACCGGAGAATCCCCGCGTTAATACTCCGAAGATCACGGCGGTTGCGGCAGTTGCATATACTGACCGGTCGTCAAATGATTATGTGATATTCATGAATGCAGAGTTCACCCCAATGAATACAACCGTTGATACTCTTGATACTCAGTTCCGCCTGATATCACTTGTAATGCTGGCTGTTGCTGCGCTTCTTGCATTTCTGTTTTCGATCAGATTGTCTGTACCGCTTGTTAAGATGAATGCCGCAGCACAGGATCTTGCGGCGGGGAAATACGATACCGTGTTCCGTGAAGAGGGATCAAGAGAGACTTGTGAACTGGCACAGACACTGAATTACGCAGCAGCCGAAATATCACGATCGGACGAGGTGAGGACCGAACTTATTGCAAATGTTTCCCATGATCTGCGTACCCCGCTTACAATGATCGCAGGATATGCAGAGATTATGCGTGACATTCCGGACGAAAGAACTCCCGAGAATGTTCAGGTTATTATTGACGAATCCAACAGACTGTCTGCACTGGTGAATGATATGCTTGATCTGTCGAAGGTAGGGAACGGTAATGAATCTGTTCAGTACTCTGTTTTTGACCTGACAGGTACGGTGCGTGAAGTGTTGCAGAGATATTCGGCACTTGTATCATATGACGGGTATAACATAGAGTTTGCAGCGGACCGCAGTGTACTTGTCAGAGCTGACAGAACAATGATGCTTCAAGTCATATATAATCTTATCAATAATGCCATAAACTACGCCGGAGAAGATAAGACAGTTATAGTATCGGAGAAAGTAACCGAGGGAAAGGTAAGGATAACTGTCACCGATCACGGAGAAGGTATCCCGCCGGAAAAACTCAGAAGCATCTGGGAAAGGTACTATAAAGTTGATAAAGTACACCGAAGGGCCAAAGTCGGTACCGGACTCGGTCTTTCAATAGTGAAGAATATTCTGCAGATCCACGGCGCATCGTTCGGTGTTGAGAGTACCGTCGGAGAGGGGTCTTCATTCTGGTTTGAACTTGAGGAAGCATCTGATGAGACGTATGACGGTGCATCTGACTCAGCGCATTCGGCAGAGAAAAAAACAATATCCGGGAACGCCGAGGAAAATGCGGCTGAGAATACAACCAAGACATCCGCAGGAGACTGTTCGCAGATAAAAATCGAATAAAGGTGTTTCGAATGAGGAGTTCCCGCATTGTCAGGAACTCCTGTTCCTCTTTCACGGATAAAAATGAGGAAAATATAGAAAATAAGGCAAAAACGTCGTAATTTGTTTATTTCAACGCTTGAATCCAAGTAAATTAACCATTTAGAGAGTAAAAATTCATATTTGTGCTTTTTTCCGACTTGCTTTATTTGAAAAAATATTATATAATTAAACGAATATATCAAGGAGGTGACGCTGCTCTGATGGATAATAACGAACTCGAACGAATCCTCGGCGAAGTGTTTGATATTACTGACGACACAGCGTCTGCAGGAGAAAAAAACAAAGTTCCGTCATCTCTGACAACTGAAAACACAGAAAACAGAATATTGATCGATCCGGATCCGGAAAAGAATAATTCCTCAAATGGCATTACAATGAAAGACTTTGCAGAGAAAGATGAGACAAATGATGACGGCGTTGACGATAAGATGAAAAACGAGGTCGATTTTTCAAAAGTCAATGATTTCCTCGAATCTCTCGACAATCTTACTCCGGATCAAGTTGCAGCCGATGCGGCAGGTGAGAAAAAGAAAAAAAGCAGAATCGCTTCATTCGGTATTGTACGAATACTCATAATTCTTCTTTGTTTCGGCGTTTTCGGATACTGTGCTTATCAGCTTGTTGATATCGGCATCAACTATAAACTCTCAGATGATCTATATGACGATATTGCCGACAAATACAGAGAAGCAATGAGAGCAACAGATGAAGGCGGAGAGCGGGTACTGAGACTTCCGGCTGTCGGAATCGATAAGCCGATGAAGAATTATGCCGATGTTCTTGCAACCGGAGCTGAGATCTATGTTTCACCGGAACACGACATTGAACATGTTGTGACAATGCGGTTTCAGCGTTTTCTCGTTTATCTTGAAGACCTGCGTCAGGAAAATCCCGACACATACGGTTATATTGATATTGCCGGAACAAAGATAAGTTACCCTGTGGTACAGGGAACTGATAACGAGTATTATCTTCGTCATGCGTTTAACGGATCATATCTGAAAGCAGGTGCGGTGTTTGCGGATCACAGAAATTCACGCTGGATAGAATGCAACCGCAATACCGTGTTTTACGGTCACAATCTGCAGAACGGTTCAATGTTCCACCAACTCGAAGAGTATCTGAACGAAGATTTCTTTATGTCAACTCCCGTGGAAGTATCTACGTACGATGGAATATATACTTTTGAGGTGTTTTCAGTATACCGTACTAAGATGGATTACCAGTATTTTGAAACTGATTTTTCAAGTGACGAAGAATTTCTTGAATTCTGTAAGGAAGCTGAGAAAAACTCTCTTTTTCATAAGGAAGGGATCACCTTCGAGGCAGACGACAAACTGCTCACTCTGTCAACTTGTATTACGGGAGACAGTTCCGGCAGATATGCGATACACGCGAAACTTGTAAAGGTGGAGACCTGACCGTGGAAAATGATGTAATTTCATTTCTGCGCTGTCCCGTATGCGGAGCAAATCTCGAACGGCGCGGAGGAAGTCTTTACTGCTTGAATGAGGGAACGGAGAAAAAACACTGTTTTGATCTTTCGGCATCCGGATATTCTGATCTGTCCGGAAGAAACGGCGGAGCCGGTGACCCCAAATCTGCAGTCAGTGACCGTACGGCTTTTCTGAATGCCGGATATTACGCGCCTCTTGCCGACGAGATAGTAAGACTTGCGGATAAGTATATTCCGCGTGAAGGTCTTATCGTTGACGAAGGCTGCGGGGAGGGGTATTATTCTGAAAGGCTGACGGCATCACGTCCGGAAGGTTTTCTTATCGGAGTCGATCTGTCAAAATACGCTGCTGACAGGGCATCTCGCAGAAGAAGAGCCGATGGAAGAGATAATTCTTTCTACGCAGTTGCTTCAATTTTTAATCTTCCGATAGCTGACGGATGCGCAAACGGAGCTTTATGTATGTTTTCCCCGGTTTCCGAAGCTGAAACTCTGCGCGTGCTTACAAAGGATGGGGTATATATTGTCGGATCGGCAGGAGAAAAGCATCTATACGGTCTCAAAAAAGCTCTTTACGACGATGTTTACCTTAATGATCCGAGGGCGGATCTGCCTGTCGGAATGACACTTGCGGAAAAAACGAAAATATCATACTCAGTAACGATAGAAAACAACGCCGATATCTGCCGCCTTTTCGGAATGACACCTTACCGTTTCCGCACTCCTGCGTCGGCGTACGAAAAACTGACGGAGCTTGAAATACTAACGACAGTCATTGAAGTTGAATTCAGGGTTTATAAAGGAAAACAAAAATGAAAATATCGGTATGTATACCAATGTATAACGAATCGAAAGTCATAGGCTCGACAGCACGTTCACTTTCGGAATATATGGAAAAGAACTTTGTCCTTCCTGATGGTGAACGTGATTATGAGATCATTTTCGCCGACGACGGAAGTACCGACGGATGTGCGGATATCGTAAGAGAGCTTGATCTGCCATGTGTCAGAGTTGTAGGTTATGAAAAGAATCAAGGCAAAGGCTGTGCCGTTCGCACGGCAATGAAAGCGGCACGCGGGGATATTGCCATGTTTACTGATGCCGACCTTGCCTACGGAACGGAAGTAATCGGAAAAATGGCAGAGACTTTTGCACACAATCCCGATTCGGATCTTGTAATCGGATCGAGAAATTTATCCAAGGATGGTTACGCTGAGTATACTTTCATTCGTAAACTCGCATCAAAGGTTTATATCAAGGTCCTTTGCTTGGTCGGGGGATTCAGACTTTCGGATTCTCAGTGCGGATGCAAGGGATTCTCTCATGACGCCGTTGAGAAGATTTTCCCGCGTTGTGAGGTAAACGGCTTTGCGTTTGACTTTGAAGCACTTCTCTGGGCAGGAAAGTATGAAATGAAAATTACCGAGATGCCCGTAAGCGTTAAGGTGCACGGAGATTCAAAGGTTCACGTTATTAAGGACACGATGAAAATGTTGAGGGATCTTTTAAGTATGCGCCGGCGTATTGCAAAGGCGAAGATCTGAGGCGAAAAAGCGGACATGCTTCCGGGAAACCGGAAAGGAAAAAATACAGAAATCTTCTGACTGAGGAAAATTGATCGTGTTTTTCTTCTGAATGAAGACGAGGTAGTAAATGAGTTCTATTTTTTTGAAAAAAATGAGTTTCCGTGTTGTCACGGTGTTGCTGGCGCTGATAATGATCCTTCCGAATTACGGTATGGTCAGAGTGTCCGCGCTGTATTCCGAAAGTCCGTCACAAAAGGGCAGACTCTCCGCCAATTCATATACCGAGTTCGGAGAAATCCCTGATGTGGTCCTGAATGACGGAGTATACCGTATACGAAACGCCGGAACGGGTGCGTATCTCAGCACCTATAAGATTTCTGCAAAATCTGTGGGAAAGATGTTTTTGTCAACTTTCACTCCCAGTGATGATGGACAATGCTTCTTTATTGACGTGACGGAAGACGGAAGATGCAGGATAACACCTCAGGATGACGGAGGTGAATATTGCTTCTGCTGGAATCTGGGGACAGTACGCGGCTGTCTTCTGACGAAAGTCAGAGTATCTGAAGCATCTGAAACGTCGCTGTTTGACATATCAAAACTTGCCGGCGGACTGTTCACGATCGCGCCCTCGGGAGGAGATAACCCGCTTGCCGTAATTGCGGCGGGGGCTCAGACCACGGAATATAAGCATACTTATGCTTCGATTGCCGATTATTCCGCAGGAAACAGTATGCAGATGTGGATCTTTGAGCCTGTTCCAACCGAAAGAATAACGTCCGCCTATAAAAGTACGACGGTTAAATTGTATTCTACGGGTGTTTTCTATGTACGAAAGTATCCTTTTAATCTTACCACTGACGATATTGAATGGGTTTCCGGCAACGAAGAGATCATTATGGTAGGAAAAGGCGGAGTCTGGTGTGCGCTCGGTGAAGGAAAAACTACGGTAACTGCCTCTGTTGACGGAGCATCAGTTACGTTTGGCGTAGAAGTTACACCGAAAAATGCCTTCACGTGGTATAGTCAGAATAACATCTATACGAGCGATTGGGACGGTACCATACTTGAAAACGTGTATTTTTCAAGCGGAGGAGTGAAGAGACGGTTTGCCGTTGATTCAAAGAGCGGAACATATTGCAGCAACTGGATCGACTCCGGCTGTGCTCTGTGCTCCGTTGCCATGGTACTTCACAATCTCGGAGCGACTCTTACAAATGGATATGATCTTCGTTCGGGGCAGAACGGGAATCTTCCTGCGGATCCTTATACCGTGGCACTGGCAAATACCGGGAACACGGGGATCACAAAGGAAAATGATGTGATGAGCGGTAATCCCACATATATGAGTTGGGGACAGGTTACGGGAAGATTTAACCTTGACGGAGAAGCAATAGCTTTCCGCAGGGTGTACGGACCGACACGCGCGCTTTTGAAATCTCTGCTCGAAACACATCCGCAAGGAGTAATTGTTGAGCTCTCCACTCCGATTAAATCTCATTACGTAGTCTTTACTGAGTGTATCAATCCGAAAGAGACAGATCCCACAAGATACCGTTTTAAAGTGTATGATGCTGCCGGATATTTTCCGGAAAACGGAGACTGTATAGAATTTGAGCAGTCAACCGCATATACATACGAAGGTTACAGATATACCTCAATGAGAGCCGTGTTGATTTTTGATACGGTAAGTAATATAAACAACTGAAAACATAGCAAAATAAAAAATAAAGGAAGAAAACAATGATAGCAACTCTCGTATACGTAGATGTTAAACCTGATTGCGTTGAGAAATTTGCCAAAATTTCCGCGTATAATCACGATCACTCACGCCTTGAACCCGGAAATGTCCGTTTTGATGTTCTTCAGTCACGCGAGGATCCAACTCAGTTCGTTCTTTATGAAGTATATGCCGACGAGGATGCCGCTGCCGAACACAAGAAGACCGAACATTATCTGCGTTGGAGAGACGAGGTAGCCGCATATATGGCGTCCCCCCGTCATGCACTCCACACTACTCCCGTTGCTTTCGACTGAAGGGAATTTCTGAAATATTTGAGGGGTTGGACACGTAAAACGATCCAACCCCTCAAATATTTTCCGGCAAAAAATTTAACCGTCGTGACTCCTAAAACGCATAAATTTTTGTGTTAAAAACGCGGAACAGTCCACAAAAACGGCGGTCATAGACCGCCGTTTTTGTGGACTGTCTTTTCAGAACAGCCTTTTATTCATTTTTGTTAAGTAATCAGTTCTTCTTTAAAGAATCACGGATTTCTGCAAGGAGTTTTTCCTGAGCCATAACGGAAGCGCGGAAAGCAGCGTCCTCGGCAGCCTTTGCGGCGGCAGCTTCCTCAGCGGCAGCTTTGTCAGCCTCAGCCTTTTCAGCCTCAGCCTTTTCGGCAGCGGCTTTTTCGGCAAGTTCTTTTGCGTGCATTTTTTCTCCGGCTTTGGTGATGACGCGGATCACTGCAAAGATGCAAAAGGCTACGATCAGAAAGTCGATAATGGTCTGGATCCAAGCACCCCAGAGGATAGCAACTTCGGGGACCTCAGCGGCAGTCTCAGTAGCAGGAACAGCCTCTTTCAGAACGGTTTTGACACCGTCAAGGCTGACTCCGCCGGTAATGAGGCATACAAGAGGATTGATGATATTGTTGACAAGACCTGTAACGATCTTTCCGAACGCACCGCCGATAACAACACCGACAGCCATATCAACCACGTTGCCGCGGGAGATGAATTTTTTGAAATCGGCCCAGAATCCGGTACCTTTTTCTTTCTTAGCCATAATTTTTCCTCCAACTATTTCGGCGAGAGCCGATTATTTTGTTTAAGATATATTATAAATGGTTTTTTAATGTGTGTCAAGAGAAGATATAAAAATAAAAACAAAAACGTAAAAAAACAGACAATAGAGGTCAGCAAAGTATATAGGGAACCTCTAAATATTCATCGCGGACGGGATCGCGGTGCTTTATTCCGTCATACTTCACAAAAATCCTTCGTGGTGGGGCAACAACACGTGCGGATTTTTGTTTCGTCTGACGAAAAAATCCCTCGCGCCCCATCTCGCACTGAATTTTTAGAGGTTCCCTATAATAAAAAGATAAAAGTAATGATAAATCCAAAAGGGTCTTTTTGTACTGTCCAATAGATTGGGTGCAGCTCAATTTGTCTTACCCGCTTCTTTATAAATCTCAATTCATAATCATTCATCAGCCGGTAGATTTTGCGTAACAGATATCTTTCCCGTCAGTGCTGAAAACTATGCTTCCGAGTTTGTCTGTCCGATAAACATCTGTGCCGTACTTCCGAAGACGGTTAAGTGTTTCCGCGTTTGGGTGACCGTAGGAATTGCCCTTGCCGCACGAGATTATGGCGATCCGCGGGCGTACGGCTGCAAGCCAAGTATCTGACGACGATGAAGAAGATCCGTGATGACCGAGTTTCATTATATCGCAGCAAAGAAAATCAGCCGGATATGCTTTTACGATTTTTTCCTCTGCGGCTGCTTCTGCATCACCTTGCAGCATAACGGAAATACTGCCGATCTGTGCCTTTAATACAATGGAATAGTTGTTCTTGATTTTTTGTTTTGTACCGTCTGGGGAGAGAATGAAAAGACTGAGTTCGCCGACATTGTATTCCTGATTCTGTACTGCATTTAAGACATTTACTCCTTTTTCTTCAATGGCGTCAAGAAGACTTGAAAATGTTGTGGTTTCGGATTCTGCTTCCGGCATAAGTACGGTTTTGACTCCGTATTCTTTGATTATCATGTCCGCACCGCCGATATGATCCTCATCGGGATGTGTGAAAATACACATTTCAAATTCATTTATTCCGTATGAATCAAGATAATCTCTCAGTGCTTGTTCCGCTCCGTTTGGTCCTGCGTCAATAAGAATATCGCCTGAGTTTGTTCTGATAAGAGTTGCATCACCCTGACCGACATCTATAAAATGAAATTCGGCACTTCCCTCAGCTGGGCGGGAAAGGAATATTCCGTTTTTACCTTCTGAAAAATACCCGTCTTCGTAAAGGAACCATGCTACGGCAGCTGCGATTATGAAAAAAGCGATAACAAAGGAAATCAGCCGCAGCCTTCTTTTGCTTTTTTCCTCAGCAGAAAGCCATTTATTCTCTTTTTCCTTTCTTATCAATCTGCGTGCCTCCTTCACCTCGGTATGGTCTGTTGAATACTATAACATATGTACATAATACATCAAAAAACGGCAAAAATCAACTGTATTCATCTTTTAGCCGAACTTTTTTCGGATATTTGGTTGATAAAGCGAAAAAATAGTGTTAAAATAATTATAAAAAGATTAATCTTTGTTGAGGGTAATATGTCAGAAGAAAGAATTCACGAAAGAAAGCCTGTAACGGCGTTTATAATAAAATATCTGAAATTAACGCTTGGTGCCGTGATTTATGCGGCAGGCATTGCCATGTTTCTGGATCCAAACAGATTGGCTCCGGGCGGAGTTTCCGGAATTGCCATAATCATCCATGAACTTTTCGGCGTTCTTCCGACGGGAACTCTTATATTACTGATCAATATCCCGATTATTATCATCGGTTGGATCAGATTCGGTTTCGGATTTATGTTTTCAACTCTGTATACCATAATTGTGTCATCATTTGCAATAAACGTATTTCTCGAAAAAATCGGTGCTCTTACGGAAGATCCTCTTCTTGCCTGTGCTGCCGGTGCGGTACTTGGCGGAGTTGGAATAGGTGTAGTTTTCCGTGCGGGTGCCACGACGGGCGGATCCGATATTATAGTTAAAATATTCCGCAGAAAATTCCGTTATCTTAATACGGGACTTCTATTTCTGCTCGTTGACGGAATGGTTGTTGCAGTATCGGGAGCAGCCTTCGGGGATATTAATCTCGCTCTGTATGCCGGAATTTCGCTTTTGATACAAATGACAGTGATAAATGCCGTGCTGTATGGTGGAGATGAAGCAAGAATGGTGTATATAATCAGTTCCCGCAAAGACGTGATCGCCGGGAGAATAATGAAAGAACTTGATGCGGGAGCGACTTTCTTATCCGGAAGGGGAGCATACACGGGAAACAGTGAGGAAGTACTTCTCGTGGTACTTCGGATGCGTTCACTTCCCGAAGCGCGTGATATTGTTGTCGAAGAAGACAGACATGCATTTATGATCGTAACGAGTGCAACTTCCGTCTTCGGAGAGGGATTCAAACCTTTTGATTCGGCTGAACTCTGATCAGGACATCGGTTATGGAATTATTTAAAGGCAGACCCATGGCTCTGATCGGTGCCGCAGCTGTTATCGTTTCAACGATATTCTGTTTCGGTGATACGAGAGCCGAAGTATATATATCTGCGGCAGCGGCAATTCTTGTTCCTTCTGTAATGATATTGTGGGCATTAAAAAAGTGCAGCGGCTACCGCGTATTCTGTGTTCTTATCGGAGTTTTCGCTTTTTTTCTGATAGCAATAAGGTCATGGTATTGTTTTAATTTTCAGCCGGAGAGGGACGGGAAACTCTGTGGGGAAAATCTTACGATTTGCGGCAAAGTTGAGGAATGCAGGTATTCTTCAGAGAATTACTCGGTTTTCATAATAGAAATTACTTCTGTTGACGGAAGTACCGCGTCGTCTTCGGCGGTACTTATCGGTAATTGCCCGGCAGAATTGCATATCGGATCGGAATTTTTGCTGTCGGATGTCTTCATCGTTCGTATGACGGAAGAAAATGACAGGTATTACTCATGGTATGAATCTGAGGGTATTTATCTGCGCATTTCGGCAGAATCCGATTCCGCGTTCAGAATCACGGGTGAAGAACGAGGTTTTTATGCAGTTCTGCGTCAAGCCGGACAAAAACTTGCAGCTTCTTTTTCGGCATATGTCGGAGGAGACGAAGGCGCGCTCTGTTCCGCAATGATACTTCGTAATACATCACGCCTGCCGGAATACATAAGGCGGGACTTTTCGCGTTCGGGGGTTTCTCATCTTCTCTCGGTAAGCGGACTTCATATTTCGGTCCTTGTCGGTATTATTTTTTGGCTGCTTCGGAAACTTCGGATCGGAAAGACTCCTTCGGTTGTGATCGGCGTAGTGTTCGTCTTCTTTTATCTTGCACTTATCGGATTCCCGGTAAGTGCCGTCAGAGCTTCCGTGATGCTCGGAATAGTATATGTTTCGTATTTTGGCGGATTCGATGCCGATGGTGTTAATTCACTTGGAATCGCTGCTCTCATTATTCTTATTCATTCACCGAGGGCGATACTTGATATCGGTTTTATACTTTCTTTCTGCGCGACTCTGGGAATCGTGATCTTTCTTCCGGAATATAAAAAGGCCGCAGAAAAACGCAGAAAAGAAAAACGAATATCTGAACGGGCAAAACGTGAAAAGAGATTGCTTGAAACTGAAAAAACAGATACAATAAATGAGAACGACGTGAAAACAGAGAATGAAGGCAGCGATGATGATTTCGTAAATACATTTACCGGTGACAGTCCTTTTGCACATTTGGTATATACAGTGCGGAGTAAGATATTTGAGTCTGTGCTGACCGTTATCAGTGCGCAGCTTTTTACTTTGCTGCCCATTTCCGTATATTCCGGTGAGATTTCTCTTGCGGCAGTAGCTGCGAATCTTGTCATCTGCCCGATCTCCGCCTTGTTTTTATTTCTGTGTCTTTTATTCCTCCCGTTTTCGGGTATTCCTTTTATTTCACGGTTTCTTGGTTTCTATTTAAAAAAGACAGCTTCATTAATACTTACCGTTACATCCGGTATTTCATCAATGCGTTACGTGAGCGTATCTCTATTCAGACCGTTTGCAATATACATAATTACTTTGACGACGGCGGCTTCCGTGGTGCTTCTCGTTATAAAAATAATGAAGAAACGATTCGTTATGCTTCCTTATGCGGCAGGTGTTCTGGCGTTTGCCGTATGTTTCGGAGTATCTGCTTTTGGAACAGAAGTGAGAATGACCGTTCTTTCGGATCCTATCTCAAAGAGCGAAGGAATCGTTCTTACCGACGGAGCCGGAAGAACGGTGCTGATAGAAACTTCCGATACGACATCTTCCGACCTTGAATTTCTTGCCGATTCTGCCAGGAAAGAGGGGGCGACCGAATTTGAAACGCTTGTATTGACACATTATAACCTGAGATATGTTCCCGATGTGGCGGATTTTCTCCAAAGCGAGCGTGTCCGGCGTTTATGGATACCGTTGCCGAAAACAGATGCGGATGTTGATTCCGCGCTGAAACTGTTTGAGGCAGCATCGGAAAAACAAGCAGACTGTGAGTGTTCATTTTATGGGGATTCCGAGCCGCTTACCATCTTCGGTAATATGTCGCTTACACTTTCGGGATCGGTCAGCGGTGCATCTCATTCCGATTTTCTTCTGTCCGTTACTGGGAAAAACTTTGAAAAGCAGAAAAAAATCACTTATATCAGTTTTCCCGGTTTTGAGGAAAATGAAGAACTTACCGAAAAATACATAATTGATTCGGATGTTCTGTATTTGGCAACGGTCGAGTCAGTCCCGAAGAGACTGTCCGAACTGTCAGGATCCTTTTCGGGTGGAATATGGATACCCCGGAAAGACATTTGCGATAATTACGGATTAGATGAAAAAATATTATTACGTATGTCGCCGGACATGAATACGGAGAACGGAAAAACTGTTTTTATTTTCGGAAAAAGATGAAAAATGTGCGTCATACAAAGGAATGTACAAAATAACCCAACAGTTTTGCAATAGTGAAAATATGTTTGACAAAAAATACAAAAAATTGACAAAAATCGAAAAGCGTCTTGACACCGTAAAAATATTCTGTTATAATTAGGACACCGTTGAAAGCGGTGATAATAATGCTTATATATCATCTGCAATATGGGCAGAAAGTCTCTACCGGATGACCGCAAATTTTCCGACTATAAGCACAGTAAATCAAAGGAATGTATTTTCCTTTTATATGTGTTTCGGAGGATATCCGTGTTTTTGAGTACCGCCCCCAGTGCGGTGCTTTGTTTTTTTGATTTGAAGGAAGAAATTCCTGAAAATAAATACAAAATTCTTTCGGAGGAAAAAGTCAATGTTCAAAAAAATCATGTCGATCGCTCTTGCACTCGTTATGATCGTTTCCTGCTGTGCTGTTTTTGCATCCTGCGGTGATAATGAAAAAGAGAAGCTGGGCGAAAGCGAGGCTATGCTGGCCGCTCCCGAAATCACCAAGGATTTTGAAATTCCTGCTGAATTCAAGATCGGTCTGATTTGCCTGCACGACGAAAACTCAACCTATGACAACAACTTCATCAAAGCAATGAAGAGCGTACAGACCGCTCTCGGTCTGACCGACGCACAGGTCCTTATCAAGACCGGTGTTGCCGAAACCGACGATTGCTACCAGGCTGCTGCTGATCTTGTTAACAAGGGCTGCAAGGTCGTGTTTGCCAACTCTTTCGGTCACGAAGCTTATATCGTAAAGGCCGCAAAGGAATTCCCCAATGTTCAGTTCTGCCATGCTACCGGAACTACTTCCAAGTATTCCAGCAAGGATGTCCCGAATTTCCATAATGCTTTTGCCGCCATTTATGAAGGCAGATACATTGCCGGTATCGCTGCAGGCTACAAGCTTAACCAGATGATCGAAGACAAGAAGATCACTGCTGACCAGGCTGTTATCGGTTACGTCGGAGCCTTTACCTACGCCGAGGTTATTTCCGGAATGACTTCATTCTATCTTGGCGCAAAGTCTGTTTGCCCCACCGCTACAATGAAAGTAAGATACACCGGTTCCTGGTATGATCAGCAGGCTGAGCAGGAAGCTGCCAATGCTCTGATTACCAAAGACAACTGTGTTCTTATTTCTCAGCATGCTGACTCTGTCGGTGCTCCCACCGCCTGCGAAGTTGCCGGTGTACCGAATGTTTCCTACAACGGTTCCACATATAAATCCGGTGAGAATACCTTCATTATTTCTTCCGCTATCAACTGGGCTCCTTACTTCAAATACATCATCAAGTGCGCCTGCACCGGTGCTGATATCGATAAAGACTGGACCGGCACTATTGCCACCGGCTCCATCGTTCTTTCCGGTCTGAACCTTGATGTTATCGCTGACGGAACCAAGGAAGCTGTTGAAAAAGCCATTGCTGACTTCAAGGCCGGTACTATCCATGTCTTCGATACTTCCAAGGACAACTTCATCACCAAAGACGGCAAGAAACTTACCGAGTACCTTGCTGATGTTGACGGTGACTATACCGGTGAGACCAACGTAATTCACGACGGTTTCTTTGACGAGTCCAATGCTTCTCAGTTCCGTTCCGCTCCTTATTTTGATATCATCATTGATGGTGTTACAAATATTAACACCAACTTCGGCGACTGATATAATTTTGCAAATAAATCAGCATTTGAAAGACGAATGCTGAACATGTGGGGGTGTTAAAAAACTCGATATCGAGTTTTTTAACACCCCGCCGACATTTGACTTAGCTGCAAAACACTGGCTTTTGACCACCAAAATAAAGTGATTTTTTTCTTTTTTCTAAGTCCAAACGTCAATGTCGCAGCAAAAACAGTAACTTCAAACTCCTGTTTTTGAAGGAATGTTTAAAATCATTGTTTTTTAGCAGTCCGAGTGTACTTTTTCGCGTTCGATCGCATCATTGATCCGGGAGGTCAAAATTGAATACCGAAATTATTGAGAATAAGAATCAAAAGAATTCCGTACTTGCTCTGGAACTGAAAAATATAACCAAAGCATTCGGAACAAAGGTAGTTGCCAATAAAAACGTTAGCCTTGATCTCAGACGCGGAGAGATACTTGCCCTTCTGGGTGAAAACGGAAGCGGGAAAACTACGCTTATGAATATGATCGCCGGAATATATCATCCCGACGAAGGTGAAATTATCGTAAACGGTGAACCCGCCTCAATTAATTCTCCGAAGGATTCCTTCGGATACGGTATCGGAATGATCCATCAGCATTTTAAACTTGTGGATCTTTTTACAGCTACCGAAAATATTGTTCTCGGTATTAAAGACGGGAACGGATTCAATATAAAAAAGTCATCCGAACGTGTAGCGGAGATAGCGGGAAAGTACGGATTTGAAATTGATCCGGACAGAAAAATATATACAATGTCAGTATCGGAGAAGCAGACGGTCGAGATAATCAAAGTACTCTACCGCGGTGCCGATATATTAATTCTTGACGAACCCACCGCCGTTCTTACCCCGCAGGAAATAGAAAAACTCTTTAACGTCCTTCGTCGTATGCGCGACGACGGGAAGTCAATAATAATAATTACGCATAAAATGAACGAAGTTCTTTCTCTTTCGGACAGAGTTGCCGTTCTGCGCAAAGGCGAGCATATTGCCACCGTAAATACAGCAGAAACAAATGAGTTCCAACTGACCGAGATGATGGTAGGAAAGAAGATCGTTCTTAATATAGAGCGGACTGAACCGCACGATACACAGAAACGTCTTGAAATTAAGAATCTTGAAGTTGTTAACGGAGAAGGAAGACATGTGCTGAAAAACGTGTCTTTCGATGTTTTCAGCGGTGAGATCCTCGGAATTGCAGGAATTGCCGGAAGCGGTCAGCGTGAACTTTTTGAGGCGATTGCCGGACTTCAACCTATAAATAACGGAGAGGTGGTTTTCCATAATCCCAAAAAGGACAAACCCGTTTCGTTTTTCCATAAGTCATATGAACGTGTAGTTGAACTTGCCAAGGAAGGAAAGTTCCATTATGCTGACGGCACGCACGTTGATTTCAGCGGAATGAAGCATTCCGAGATAAAAAAACTTGTTGAAGAAGAAAAAGTACTTTTTTACGAAGATGAAATAATTGATCTTCGCGATAAAACTCCGCTTCAGATCAAAGAACTCGGAATTCACCTCTCGTTTGTTCCCGAGGATAGACTCGGTATGGGACTTGTCGGATCTATGGACATCACAGATAATATGATGCTCCGCAGTTACCGCAAGGGACATTCCGTGTTCGTAGACCGTGAACGTCCAAAGAAACTTGCCGAGGAGATTATAAATAACCTTGAAGTTGTGACTCCCGGTGTCGGGACTCCCGTAAGACGTCTATCGGGCGGTAATATTCAGAAAGTACTTGTCGGACGTGAAATTGCTGCGGCACCCAAGGTGCTTATGGCGGCGTACCCCGTAAGAGGACTTGATATCAACTCATCATATATGATCTATAATCTTTTGAATGAGCAGAAGAAAAAAGGAGTAGCCGTTATCTTCGTCGGAGAAGACCTTGACGTGCTTATGGCTCTATGCGACAGAATCATGGTAATCAGTTCGGGGAAAATCACCGGAACTCTCGACGGCAGAACTGCCGTAAAGGAAGAGATCGGAAGACTTATGACACAAACGGAAGGAGTGAACGAAATTGACAGCAACAAGTAAAACTGCGGAAAGCAGAGTTGAAAATGCTCACGAGCCGTTTATCAGCATAACCCGCCGGACATCTTCCACTATAGGTCGTTCACTTGTTGTACGTACCGTTGCAGTAGTGATTGCACTTATCATCTGCGCAATAATTACAGTTGTACTGACTGGCGAAAATCCGATCAATGTATTTGTTTCAATGTTCGAGGCAAACTTCGGTAACCTTAATCTGATGATGGTTTCCATGCAGGAACTTGCAATCCTTCTTCTTGTTTCTCTTGCAGTTACTCCCGCGTTCCGTATGAAGTTCTGGAACTGCGGAGCCGAAGGACAGGCACTTTTCGGAGGACTTGCCGCCGCCTTGGTTATGCTTCTTTGGGGCGGAAAGATAAATGATATTCTTCTCCTTGCCGCCACCCTGATCTCATCAATTCTTGCGGGAGTGATATGGGGTGTGATTCCTTCAGTATTCAAAGCGCATTGGAATACAAATGAAACGCTTTTCACACTTATGATGAACTACGTTGCGATGCAGCTGGTTAAGTTTTTCATTAAGATCGCTGCAAAAGACGGATCGAGTGTTGTTGACCCCGATATGCTTCGTTTTTCCACGGAGAGCGGAGAAATATTCACGTCAGCACAAAAATTTTTGATTATTGCGGGATTTGCGGTCATTGTTACAATATTCAGTTTTATTTATCTGAATTATTCGAAGCACGGATATGAGATTTCCGTTGTTGGTGAAAGTGAAAATACAGCAAAGTACATAGGTATTAATGTCAGAAAAGTAATCGTTCGAACAATGGCGATCTCCGGAGGTATCTGCGGTATCGTAGGTTTTCTGCTTGTTACGGTTTCTTCTCGTTCGATCAATCCTGATATCGTAGCCGGACGCGGATTTACGGCAATCATGGTGTCATGGCTTGCGAAATTCAACCCTCTGATAATGATACTTACGTCATTCCTTCTCGTATTCCTTAAAATCGGAGCCGGAAATGTTGCAATGAATTTCCGTCTCAGTCTTTCGTTTTCCGATATTCTGACTGGAATAATCCTTTTCTTCATTATCGGATGCGAGTTCTTCCTCAACTATAAAGTCCGCTTTAATTTCTGCCGGCTCGGTTCTCAGAAAAAACGGTAAAAAAGTTGAAGCAGAAATGTGAATTTTGTTGAAAAAATCAAAAAAAGAGGAGGAAAAAAGATGTTTCCCGTTGCTGAATTCATAAACCGTGCGGTTATGGTTGGTACTTCGCTCGTACTCGGATCAACCGGAGAGATACTCACAGAAAAATCCGGAAACCTTAATCTCGGTATACCCGGCATAATGTGTTCCGGAGCGGTGTCCGGTCTTATCGGCGGTTTTCTGTACATAAATTCAGGTGCGAAGTTTTCGGCGGCTGCAGCAGTTGCAATTACGTTGGCGGCTTGCTGTCTCGGATCGCTGATCGTAACTCTGATTTACAGTTTCCTGACAATTACTCTGAGGGTTAATCAGAACGTTACGGGACTCGCACTTACTACATTCGGAGTCGGACTTGCAAACTTTTTCGGAGGATCTCTGAAACAACTCAGCGGTGCCGATTCCATATCAATCGTCAAGATAGCAAAGGCATATAAAGCCTCTCTGCCTTTTGCGTCAAAACTCGGAGACATCGGAAAAATCCTGTTTTCGTACGGATTTATCGTATATTTGGCGATAATTATTGTTCTTGTTGTCTCCTTTGTTTTGAAAAAAACAAGAGTAGGACTTCATCTTTGCGCTGTCGGCGAAAATCCCGCTACCGCAGATGCCGCAGGAATCAACGTTACGAGATATAAGTATTTTGCAACCTGTATCGGCGGAATGATCTCCGGACTCGGAGGCTTCTACTATTTTATTGACTATATGAACGGAAGCTGGGAAGATGCTTCGAAGATTTCACAGTGCGGCTGGCTTTCCATCGCACTTGTCATCTTTGCGATTTGGAGACCCGTGATCGCCTTGTTTGGCTCATACGTATTCGGAGGACTTTGGATACTTTATAACTACACCGGATTTTCCGTTCAGATGGAGCCGATAATCAATATGCTGCCTTACGTTGTTACTATAATAGTACTTATAACCGTCAGCCTTCGTCGTAAACGTGAGACTCAGCCTCCTGCGTCGTTGGGACTTAATTATTTCCGTGAGGACAGGTAAAAATACCTAATGAAGGTTTTTGATTATAATATTATTGACTCGACTTTTACCGAGGCGGGGTGCATGGCACCCCAACTCGGTGAAGGTCAGTATCTTTTTTTGGCAGTCGGACAGTCTTTGGGACGTGGGCAGGGAGATCATTCATTTCTGTCTCCGGCGGGGAATGGTATATATGCTACCCTGCTTGTCAAGGACTGTAACATCTCTCCCGGACACGCGAGACTGCTGACGCCGTTGTCTGCCGTTTGTGCAACGGAGGTGCTGGGGAAAGTCACAGGTTTTGGAGACAGACTCTCCGTCAAATGGGTAAATGATCTGCTTATTGACGGATATAAGTACGGAGGGATCCTGTCCGGAGCCAGAACCGAAAAGGGAAGAATAACCTCGTTCCGCATCGGCTTCGGAATCAATACCGGTAACGCTGATATCAGCGGAATGATCGGTCAGAAAGTTTCCTCGCTGAATCTGAGGGACGGTACGGATATTCGTTCCATAGCCATTGATATTGCCGAACTTATCGTAAGTGAATCCTTGAATGCAGATGCAGACAGAATATTTCACAAATACGAAAAAATATGTCGTATGGAAGGGAAGAAAGTAATACTGCCCGACGGAAGTATCTGCCGGTGTGAAAGCATTGATTCCGACTTTTCTCTGCTTGTAAGAGATGAAAACGGATCGGCTCACCGTATCAGCGGAACAACAGGATTGATTTTTGTATGATGATGTTTTTTTAAACGCAGCGTTGTTTTAACGCCGCGTTTTTATTTTGTTGTAAATATTTGACCGGAGCGCAGGTTTTGTCATAATATGTAATGACGGCGGCAAAAGCGAAGAAGAGATGCCGCCGTAGTGATTTGAATGCGCAGAAAGTGTTCAGATCGGAAAGGTCTCGGTTATGTATGAGGGAATAAAACTTGCAGTACTCGGCGGAGATCTGCGTTTTGCGGCAATGGCGCGGATGTTTGCTGATCGCGGGATAGAATGTGCAGTCTGGGGCATGGGAAGTTCCGGGAATATCGGAAAAGCAACACGATGTTCGGATTGGAGATCGGCTGTGGGAGGATCAGCGGCTGTCATACTTCCGCTTCCGGTGTCCGGTGACGGGGTAAGGGTCAACTGCCCGATTTACGATGAAGGCACAGGACTCAGACTGAGCACTTTGTTCGGGGCGGTAAAGGACAGCGTTCCGGTGATCGGGGGAAAAATAAGCGAAGAAGTGCGCGCTTCTGCGGCTGAGAAAAACGTCCGTTTGATTGATTACTTTGCATCCGAAGAATTGCAGATAAGAAACGCAGTTCCGACCGCGGAAGGTGCTGTAATGCTTGCAATGCAGGCGATGAATATAACGGTAAGAGGAGCCAAAGTTGCGGTAGTAGGGTATGGAAGGATCGGGAAAACACTTTCGTCCCTGCTGCACTCAATGGGGGCTGATGTCACTGTGGCAGCACGGAAATCTTCGGATCTCGCGTATGCCGGAAACTCCGGAATGGAAACGCTCAGATTAACCGAATCAGGTGATCACGGTCTGCTTCCCGTATGTTCCGGGTATGACGCCGTATTCAATACCGTACCGGTAAGGCTATGGGACAGAAAACTGCTTGAAAAGACGGATCAAGCAACGTATTTGCTTGATCTTGCATCTTTTCCGGGTGGAGTGGATATGCAGGCTGCATCGGAACTCGGATTACGTGCTGAATGGGGCCTCTCCCTCCCGGGGAGATTATTCCCGGAAAGTTCCGGATTCATCATAGGTGAGACCGTGCTTGAAATTCTGAAAAGAGAGAGGATAGTGTGAACGGAACGGCAGGTAAGATTTGACCGTGCCGCAGTACTTTGCCGATTCCGTACCGCACGCAAACTTAATATGAAAGGTATGGTAATTTGAATGAAACTCGGCTATGCGATCTGCGGCTCGTTCTGCACGATACCGCGGTCGCTGGATATTCTTCGGGGACTGTGCGGGATCGGTTATGACGTAGTGCCGATCATGAGTTTCAATGCCTCCGGTACGGATACCCGATTCGGCAGAGCGGAGGACGTTCGGGCGAAAGTCCGGGAACTGTGCGGCAGAGATATAGTGGACACGATAACGGCAGCGGAACCGCTCGGACCGAAAGAGCCGCTTGACGCAATGCTTATATGTCCGTGTACGGGAAACACTCTGGCGAAGTTGGCGTGCGGGATCACGGATACACCGGTAACAATGGCTGTAAAAGCTCATCTGAGAAGTGACAGACCACTTGTAATAGCTCTTGCTACAAATGACGCAATGTCGGCAAATCTGCGGAATATCGCGACACTGCTGTTAAGGAAAAACGTATATTTCGTACCGTTGAAGCAGGACGATCCGACGGGAAAGCCGCATTCACTCGTCGCTGATTTCGGACTTACCCCCGCAGCTCTTGAATCGGCGATGTCCGGGCGTCAGCTGCGTCCGCTATTTGTGTAATTACTGTAAAAAACTGTTTTTAAGGGAAATAAAGCGTTGTCTTTCCCGCCCCCGCGCCGCAGATGGACGCGGGGGTTTTATCTTTCCTGAATGAAATTTTCCAGTTTATCTCTTGCAAAAGGAGTTGTGACGTGATATAATTAAAAAAATATGAATGCGTCCGAAAAGGATTGCACGGAGAATTGAATCACCTTGTGACAAATGTGCATAGGTGGGAATGGAGATATCATGTCAGAATACAGGATCGAAACAAAATGTGTTCAGTCCGGATATAAGCCTGAGAACGGTGAGCCGAGGACTTTGCCTATCTATCAGTCAACAACATACAAATACGACAATACCGACGAGGTCGGCGAGCTGTTTGATCTTAAAAAATCCGGTCATATGTATACACGCATTTCAAACCCGACTGTTGCCGAGGTGGAAAAGAAGATCGCGGATCTTGAAGGCGGTACCGGTGCGCTGCTGACATCGTCGGGAATGTCAGCGATACTTGTTGCTGTATTGAATATCACGTCTGCCGGTCAGAATATCATTTCAATGACTTCCGTATACGGCGGCACCGTGAATTTGTTTTCCGTAACGCTTAAACGGCTCGGGATTGAAGTCAGATACGTCAATGATTCAATGAGTGACGAAGAAGTTGAGGCACTCTTTGACGAAAACACCCGTTTATTTTACGGAGAGACCCTTGCAAATCCCGGACTTGACGTTTTTGATATAGAAAAGTATGCAGAGATCGCCCACCGTCACGGCGTTCCGCTGATCGTCGATAATACTTTCCCGACTCCGATCAACTGCCGCCCGTTTGAGTGGGGAGCGGATATTGTCGTTCACTCAACGACCAAATATATGGACGGACATGCGACCGTGATAGGCGGATGCATTGTTGACGGTGGAAAATTTGATTGGACAAACGGTAAATACCCCGAACTGACGGAGCCTGATGAATCCTATCACGGCGTAAAATACGTTTCTCACTTCGGCAACGGACTTGCCTATATCAATAAGGCGCAGTGCCAGCTTATCCGTGATTTCGGTATGCCGCTGACTCCCATGAGCGCGTTTATCCTGAATCTCGGACTTGAATCCCTCCACCTCCGGGTTGAACGTCACTGCTCAAATGCTCTTAAAGTTGCGCAGTTCCTTTCGGAGCAGGAAAAAGTCGAGAGCGTCAGTTATCCCGGACTTGAAAGCGATCCGCGTCACTCGCTTGCAGAGAAGTATATGCCCAAAGGTACTTCCGGTGTAATTTCATTCTCAATAAAAGGCGGCAGAGACGCAGCAGTGCGTTTTATGGATTCGCTGAAACTTGCAGCAATAGTGGTTCATGTCGCCGATGCCCGAACAAGCGTGCTGAATCCTGCCGGAACGACACACCGCCAGCTTACCGACGAGCAGTTGGCAGCCGCCGGAATTCCCGCCGGACTTATCAGACTTTCCGTGGGAATCGAGAACGTAGATGATATTATTGATGATATAAAACAGGCACTTCAGAATGCCTGACGGAGTAAGAAATGCCGATTAAAATTCCGAATCTTCTTCCGGCGACACAGACGCTGATGGAGGAGAATATATTCGTGATGACCGAAACCCGCGCCATCACTCAGGATATTCGTCCACTTCATATACTGATGCTAAATCTGATGCCGCAGAAAATCACCACGGAGACTCAGATCGCGAGACTGATCGGAAACACCCCACTGCAAGTTGAACTTGAGCTTCTTCAAACCGCATCACATAAATCGAGACATACCTCACCGGAGCATATGCTTGCCTTTTATCATACTTTTGATGAGATCAAGGACAAGCGATATGACGGAATGATAATCACCGGCGCGCCGGTGGAACAGATGCCTTTTGAAGAGGTGGAATACTGGGACGAACTCTGCACTATCATGGAGTGGAGCAAGACTCACGTCACGAGTACATTTCACATTTGCTGGGGAGCGCAGGCGGGGCTTTATTACCATTACGGTATAAAAAAGATTCCACTTGAAAATAAACTATTCGGAGTATTTGAACATAAGGTGGACAGAAAGAGTTCAATGCTTTTCCGCGGATTTGACGATACCTTCTGGGTGCCTCATTCAAGGCACACCACAGTACTGCGTTCGGATATTGAAGCGTGTGACGAACTGAAAATACTGTCAAGTTCCGAAAAGGCGGGGGTTTTCGTGTGTGCCACGGATCGCGGACGTCAGATTTTCGTGACCGGACATTCTGAATATGATGCGGGTACTCTGCGTGCGGAATATCTGCGTGATAAGTCATTGGGACTTGAAATCGCCGTGCCGGAGAATTATTTTCCCGACGATGATCCGGAAAGAGAGCCGATCGTCAGATGGAGAAGCTGCGCAAACCTTCTGTATTCAAATTGGCTCAACTACTTCGTTTATCAGACCACGCCTTATGACAGAGAAAAGATACAGTGATTATATAAAGACGGACTGCCGAACCGATGACGGCAGTCTCGTCTTTTCTTATATAGAAAACGAAAAATATTTTTATCAAAAACATAAAATTTGACAAAAATCTTGTTGAAAAGTCATGAAAACAATGCTAAAATATATTTGGACATTAGAAAAAATATCCAATTTCAGTATAATAAGTAGATTATACCAATGTTTTGCAGCAATATGTAGAATATTGTGTTGGGTTGTTGCTTTCGTCCCGGAAATAATTCTTTTTTCAGAAAGGAAAATGGTAAGGAAAAATGAAACAAATCACATCATTATTATTAGTTCTTATTCTGATTTTTGCATCAATAATACCTTCATATGCAAAAAAAGAAGAGAATGAACTTACGATGGACGAAGCAAAACGTCTTATTGCCGACGGTTACAATTTGTATATTGAATTATTATCCTACGCCATCGGAAACTCGGATTTAAAAGAATACCAAAAACGAGCAAAGACAATTTTTATTGATTCTGTTGCAGAGAAAGCGATGACACTGCCTGATCCTCCCCCGGATGATATGCATCATAATGTTTATTTTTATGAAAATGGGGAAGTCAGACGTCATGAAGATTTGGGAATACCTTGTTCTGTTTCTTTTTACTTAGTTTGTCCGCATTGGAGTGATAGCGATATTGAGAATCGGAATTACCAAATATGGTTGTGTGTAACTGACGATATTGATTTAACATTTCAGAAACGGTCCCGAGATTTTGTGCAAGCAGAAGTCAAAATCTATTATCGATGCTATATGGTAGATCACCCTGAAGTTCCCATAAAAGTGACAATAGAATTTACCCGGACGGAGGAAGGCTGGCGTATTTCCGGAGGAGAGTTTCTGGAGATACTTAATAATCAGGTAGTAGATAATGAGTTTTATAGCAGTAGACAGTTTCCGTCATTTTTTAAAGAAAAATGGCCTGATTTTCAAAAAGAGGTAGTTGGCTTTAGTTCAATGAACGGATTTGATTTAGGGGATTTGTACCAAATAGCCTTGAATAGCGGCAGAGAATTACCATTCAGAAAACAGAATAGAAACTGCAATTTTGATAAGACGGAGATGTGTTCATTTTCATATCAAAATGAAAAAGATGAATTCGGAGTGATACTTGATAAATATGAAAACGGTAAAAAAACCGGGGAAAAAGTAGTTATGACAATTGGATTTAAATGGAATGACAACTATAATGGCGTTATTTTGTACGGTCCTTTCTATGATTATTGCGTAAATGGTAACGATAACGTGGAGTATATCACCTACGAAGAATATCTGAAACAGCACACCTCTCCCGCCACGGGGGATGAAGATGTGACGCGGGCGGCTGTGTTCTCAGTTGCCGCGGTGCTCGCCCTCTGCGCACTTGTTCCGACATTCTGCTCCGGCAGAAAGCGGAGAAAAATCGCCGAATAACTTAAGGGGACCTCTAAGAATTCATCGCGGACGGGATCGCGGTGCTTTATTCCGTCATACTTCACAAAAATCCTTCGTGGTGGGGCAACAACACGTGCGGATTTTTGTTTCGTCTGACGAAAAAATCCCTCGCGCCCCATCTCGCACTGAATTTTCAGAGGTTCCCTTATGAAGAATGACAACACGATATATGCACATGATTTATTCAGTGCTTTAGAAAGAAGGTATCATGGAAATGAAAAAATCAATAATAATCATCCTTGTTCTTATTATGGTGCTTCAAACGACATTCGTACAATTCACTGTCTCTGCCTTGGACGGTATAAGTCAAGAAGAAGCGGAGTCTCTCGTTGTATCTTCCTACAAATTCTTTATTGATACTCATATCAGGTTTTATACCCCGTACTACAATCTGGTAAGAATGAATGAAATATATTCTGACGAGACATCCTCCTTTTTGGGATATCTTATACCCGATCCATCTGTGCTTCCTGGAGGTTCCTTTGACGGTATGGCAGTAGTGGCTCGTTCCATATATACGGAAGAACTTGCTGATGAGTCATACCTATATAGTTATAACAGCAGTATAGGTTTCAGAGAAGAACTGTTTTATATTGGCAGTGACGGTGCAATATATCATCGTGACGATTTTTCAACTTGGGACCCATATTACAAGATAGTCCCTCTTCCAAAATCGTTTATAAATTTTTGTAAGGATGTTGAATCCGGCGATGCTGTTGAGTATATGTATGCTCCCGAAAATGTGAATTTGAAAATAACGAAAAACGGAGCCGATAAGGCGATAGCTGAACTCTTAATGTACGCGCCTTTTTTTCCCGATGAAGAGCCACTCACCGCTACGGTTGAATATAAAAAGACGTCTGACGGCTGGCGAATCTCAGGTGGAACGTATTATCTCGCTGTAACCGACTATTATAATGCAGAACTTATCAGTTTGTATGATACTGATTTGTTTTTTGAGGGTGCCGTCGGCGATATAGAGATTGCATATGATGAATTTGTCAAGAAACAGGGAGAATCATATACACCGCCGTTTGTACTTGACAAACACGCTATTTATGATTTGGATCCTAAATTCAAAAGCGTTATCCCTGAAAACATCCATTATCCGTCCTGGGGGATAGCAATAAGAACGTCCGCCAATATGAAAAAATGCACTTTTGATGTTTATATGTTCAAAAATGAAGGTGATACATATAAGCCGGTGGTGCTTACCGCGATTTTTGAACCCTGCATCGGGAGTGACATCGGATGGATTCTTTCCGGAGGTAGTTTCTACGATTATGTGAATGGAAAAAACAATATTAATTACAGAGATCTGACCTCTCCCGCCACGGGGGATGAAGATGTGACGCGGGCGGCTGTGTTCTCCGTTTCCG
>JAKSOD010000029.1 GCA_024405755.1 Clostridia bacterium | reverse complement strand
AACGGCGGCTCCTGACCGCCGTTTTTGACGGGCTGTCTTAATGCGACAGCCCGATTTTTTGTTGGTGAGAATGAGCGAATGTGCCGCTATATCCGGAATCGGCTGCTTACACCGATTCCCGTTATTCATTTGTTTCGGCAGACGCAGACCTCGATGAGAAACGTGAGGACAGAATACCCCTGATCTCAGTGCACAGAGGATCCCTTGCGATAACGAGCACGGCGAAATACGCGCAGACTGACGTCACGATACCTATGCCCATTTGCAAAAACGGATTGTCAAAAAAGTGTTCCGATAAAATGCAGCAAAAAACAATGGCTGCGCAGCCGACTGTTATCGTGACTATATTTTTCACTCCGAGGCTGATAGCAGCGTATTTCCGGCTTGCCAGGCAGGCAAGTCCCGACACCACGACTTCCGCGGCAATAGTGGTCAGTGCTGCAACAATCGTGGCTTTATCCTTGAAGAGCGGGATAAAGATCAGGTTCAGCGCAAGATTCGTCACCGCCGCCGCCACATATGCCGCCACTATGATTTTTTCCTTCTTTTTCGGCAGCAGTACATTCTGCACAAACAGATATTCAAACAGAGCAAAGAAGGTGGCGAGCATCAGAAGGCACAGACTCGGCACGGCGGGGGCGTATTCCTCTCCCGCAATAATGACAATTATCGGGCGGCTGAGCATTATGACGCCCACGATCGAAGGAACGAGGATCGTTATGATATACGATGTCGTCTTTGCAAACATATTGCGCAGTCCGTTTTCCTCGCCGTCGGCGAGCAGGGTGAAACGCGGGATCATCACGGCGAATGCCGCCTCAAAGAGCTGTTTGAAAAGCAGATATATCTTTGCGGAGGTACTGTAAATACCTACCGTATGGTCGTCGGTGAAGAAGCCGAGAACGGTGATATCCGTGTTAGCGTACAGCATATACGTGATCGATACAACAAAAAGAAGAAGAATCGGTTTCAGATGTTTCTTTACGCTTTCCGATGTCAGTATCAGACGCAGATCACAGTATTTTCTGACGTGGATCAGTTGAAATATTCCCGTTCCCACTATGGTGAGTTTTGCGATCACGGTATAAAGTTCAAGATCCTCGGGTCCGCGAACGAAAACGAAAGTCAGCACGAGCGTGAGAACCTGAAAAACGGTACTGCAAACGGTCATAAATCCGAAATCTTCGTATACGTTGTAAATCCAATCTATATTCAGAGTGGTAAAGAGGATCTCCACGCTGAGAATAAGGATAACGGTTTTATAATCCTGCAATTTGCCCACGGTCATGAGCGAGGCGAACAGAAGTACGTAGGCGAGGGCGGTGGAGCAGAGATTGATCGTAAATACTTCGGACGCAAAACGGCTGAATTTCTCTCTGTCGTGGCGGAAAAGCGTGCCCTCTCTGACACCGTATCTGTAAACGCCGAGTCCCGCGATCATAACAAAATACATTGTTATGGAGTTGCCGAAGTTGTATTTCCCGATCAGATCCACTCCGAGTGCTCTTGTTATGTGAGGAAAAATGAGCATGGGGATAGCAACGCGAAGCACGGTCCGCAGGATATTCAGCACCGCGTTGACGGATAAGGACTTTTCTTTTTTCATAGGAAGATTAAGATCGCTTTCTGTGTTAATTGGCTGCAATCAGCGGGAAAGATGTTTTTGGCAGAGATCTGCGGCGGATTTTCCCACGGCATATATGAACGAATGTCCTCCGCGCAGAAGTCTGACTTTCAGTTTCCGTCGGATGGGAGAGCCGGCGATCCCGTCAGAGGCGTCAAGAGCTTCCCGCATCAGCGGCAGGGAAAGGACACGCTTCACGCCGGCGGATTTTTCGCGCAGGCTTTTTTTGTTTTTTCCGTCGGAAAAATATTCGAATGACGCTGCCATCATCATGTCGTCTATCACGCGGAAGTAATACGCGTGGATGAGTTCCAAAAACCGCTCCGGTCTTTCCGGAAGAGCTTCGCGGATCTCAGTCATTGCACGTTCCATCATATTTACGGCGTCGGGGTGATAAGAATGTGAGACGGACTGGGTATTTTCAATGTAAAAATATGCGGCGGCGTCGGTCACTGCGCATTTTTTGCTTTTTTTGAGTATTGCATGATTGAACACCTGGTCTTCGCTCAGTTTCAGTCCGTCGGAGAATCTCAGACTGCCGATAGTGCTGCGGCGAATCAGTTTGCCGCCCGGACCGTGGGAAAGGAACGGAAGATCCGGAAGAAGATCGGTGGTGTTTATCAGGAGAGAAGTGTGTATCCGGTGAATTTCATCCTCCGTTATCAAGGTTTTTCCGTGCGTCAGCGGTAAGCAGCGTTTTTTTTCGTCAGGAAAATCGGGACAGTCGATTATTCTGCCGTATACTATGTCAGAGTCGGTTTTATCCGCAAGGTTCACGGCATATGCGAGCCACATGGAGTGTAAACAGTCGTCGGAATCCACGAACATAACATATTTTCCGCCTGCTGCCTCGATGCCGGCATTTCTTGCGGAACTGACTCCACCGTTTTTCCGGTGCAGGACGCGGATACGTTCGTCTTTTGCGGCTGCGGCATCGGTCTCTGCGACGATAACGCCCGTGCTTCCGTCGTCAACAATGATCACTTCAATGTCGGGAAAAGACTGTGAAGTTACGGAATCCATGCACTGACGGAATTTCTCCACAGGCGTATTATAAACGGGAATAATGATACTGACGGTTGATTCTGTCATTTTTTGCCGTACCTTTTCGGAAAATTGAAAATTGTGTGTTCGGTTTACGGAAGTTTATTTCGGTATTATACGGGAATATTATACCATAGTTTGTTCTTTTTTTCAACACATTATCAGCAAATCTGCATTTAAAAAAACGGACTGCCGCAAATGCGGCAGTCCGTTGAAAACAGCGGTCGGAAACCAACTGTTTTGTGAAATATTCGGATTTGATCCTGAATTATTCCGTAATTATCTCATAATGCCTATGAGGCTGTTGAGAACTACGATCAGTGCGAAGAGGGTGGTGGCGACTGTGGACATCATCTTGATGAAGATGTCGAGAGCAACGCCGACAACGTCTTTACGGGTGTCACCTACGGTGTCGCCGGTAACGGCTGCTTTATGAGCGGCAGTTCCCTTGCCGTGTCCCTTGATAGCACCGCTTTCGATATACTTCTTGGCATTATCGAATGCGCCGCCGGAGTTGCCCATGAAGATGGCGCGCGGGATAGCCACAACGGTCGCACCGAGGAGGATACCGACGACGAAGTCAACGCCGAACAGAGCACCGCCCACGAGAGGAACGGCAATGGCGATAATTGAGGGCAGGAGCATACGGCGCAGAGCGGAGGAAGTTGCGAGAGCGACGAGTTCGTTATAGTCGGGGTCTTTCTTGCCGGCAAGAATGTCGGGATCGGAAAGCTGACGGTCGCCCACATCGGCAAGTTCCTTGGCGGCACGGATGGTGTTATCTGTAAGGAGAGCGGAGAAGAACTCAATCAGGGCACCGCCGATAATGCAGCCGGCGATAACGACGAAGGAGTCGATAGAGGGGACGTTCAGTGCTTCAAAGGAAGCGTAGTTGCTGACGTAAGCCACAATGAGGGAAACGGTGGCAAATGCGGCAGACCCGATTGCAAATCCCTTACCGATGGCAGCAGTAGTGTTGCCGACGGAGTCGAGTTTATCGGTGATCTCACGGACGTTGGAATCAAGATGGCAGGATTCTGCAAGACCGCCGGCGTTATCGGCGATAGGACCGAAAGCGTCGATGGAAACGGTGGTTCCGACGAAGGAGAGCATACCGAGAGCGGCAATGGCGATACCGTATGTGCCGCAGATGAGACCGGAGATCAGTAAAGATCCGCCGATAATGAGGATAGGATACAGGCAGGAGCGGGATCCGACGGCGTCCCCCTTGGTGATAACGAAGGCTTCGCCTTCGGTGGCGTATTCGGCGATCTCTTTGGTGGGTTTATGATCGGCACTGGTATAATATTCGGTAATGATACCGATAGCGACGCCGCTGATGATACCGAGAACGGCACATACCCAGGGAGATGTCCAGCCGATCTTAAAGCCGAGGTCTGAAAGAATATCGGATCCGATACCGGAGAACGCGAAGTATGCGACGACAAGGCTGATCACGACCGCAAGGGCGGCGGAGATATAAGTGGCGAGGTTAAGTTCCTTTGAAGGATCGTTGCCCATTTTCTTGACGGAGGCAAATGCAAGGCCTATGATGCAGCCGAGCAGACCGCCGCCGGCGACAACCAGCGGGAATATGTAAGCGGAGTTGAAAAACGCCTCGGTAACGGAGGTGTTGCTGAGCAGAGCGATAGCGACGACGATAGACGCGGACATGGTGGCGACGAAGCTCTCGAGCAGGTCGGAGCAGTTACCGGCGATATCGTTTACGTTGTCACCGATAAAGTCTGCAATGACGTTCGGAACACGGCTGTCGTCTTCGGGCAGATCATTGCGGATCTTGCCGAGGATGTCGGCGGAGATATCGGCAGCCTTGGTGTAGTTGCCGCCGGCGACACGGTTGAACATGGCGACGGTGGAACAGCCGAGGGAGTAGGTGGTGATACGCATAATTGAGGAGTTGGTCAGAAGAGCGGGAATGTTGATCAGACCGGTGCCCTCGTAGGCCTTGAGGCTTTCAAAACCGACTCCGGAGAGAGTCTCGAAGTTCTGGGGACCGACTCCGCTGACGATAACGATACCGACGATACCGAGCAGACCGAATGCCTGAACACTCAGACCGCTGATAGAGCCGCCGCAGAGGGCGACTTTGACGGTTTCACCGATCGAAAGGGTCTCGCGTGCCTTGTTTGCGGTACGGACATTGGCATATGTGGCACTCTTCATACCGAGGATGCAGACGATACTTGACATAAGAGCACCGAGAATGTAGGTAAGACCGCTCCATTTTTCAATGAAGAGGGAGAACAGAACCGCCAGCACCGCGATAACGATCGCGATAGTGGTGAATTCTTTCTTAATGAAGACGTTTGCGCCGTCGCGTATGATCGCACTCATTTTGATCATACGGTCAGTGCCTTCTTTCATCTTCTTGATGCGGACATAGTTGACGGCGACGTAACCGACAGCGAGAACGCAGACGGCAACGATCGGCCAAAGCCAGATAGAAGTCATAAAGACAGCCTCCTTGATTTGTAATGGAGATATTATATCACATTTTTTTATTTATGGCAATATTGTTAAGAAAAAAATAATGTTTTATTTTATAAAAAAGTAAACAAAAATCGCGCAGACTATTGCGTTTTTTTCGCAATATGGTAAATGATGCATATTATAACACGGCGCGGGAAAAGCAGATGATTGATTTGATTTTCGTGTCTTTGTGACATTTCCGTGTGCATAAATCGGGATAAAACGGGAAAAACTTTGTGCAGACGGAAACGTCAAAACACACGGAGGTTACGGCTATGTTAATGGATAGGATCGCAATGATACTCACAATTGTCGGAGCACTCAACTGGGGCAGCGTCGGACTTTTTAAGTTTGACATTGTCGCATGGATCTGCGGCGGACAGACAAGTCTCTGGGCGCGCATCATTTATACCGTCGTGGCTCTGGCGGGACTTTGGTGCATTTCACTTCTGTTCCGCGACAGAGAAGACGACATAGAGCAGAGTTATTGATAAAAAATGGGGGTGTTAAAAAACTCGTTACCGAGTTTTTTAACACCCCCGCCGACATTTGGCTCGGCGGCTGAACACCGCCGTTTTTGAGGGACTGTCTTAATGCGACAGTCAGATTATTAATCAGTCAATCGGTTCTCCCTTGGCATTGAAGAGGGGGAGCTTTTCGAGATAGATGAGGTCGTCACGCTTCGTTGCATCGCCCTCGGCAAGGATCGCCATTCTGCCGCAGACATTGCCGCCGGCAGCCTTGACGAGTTCTTCGATGGCACGGAGAGATTCCCCGGTCGAGATTACGTCGTCCACCACGAGGATACGTTTGCCTTTCATGATCTCGGCGTCGGCGGTGTCAAGGTACAGTTTCTGCTCCTTGGCGGTGGTGATAGAGCGGACATTGACTTCAAGAACGCCGGTCATATAGAGTTTCGGGGACTTGCGGGCGAGAAAATATTTCTGATTTCCGTTGAGTCTTGCCATCTCGTGAACGAGCGGGATACCCTTGGCTTCTGCGGAAATAAGGTAATCGTACTCGGGAGCGCGTGCGAGGAGTTCGCGGGCGCAGGCGGTGGTGAGTTCCGGGTCGCCGAAAATGACGAAGGCACCGATTTGAAGGCTCTCATTGAGAGGACACAGCGGGAGCGCACGGTCAAGTCCGGCTATGTTCATTTTGTAGTATTGCTGCATTTTGATGATTCTCCTTTCAGAAAAGTCTACCTTTTATTATACTCCCGTATCGAAAAATGTCAATAGCGGAAAAAATACATATTACTTCGCAATGCCGTATGACAAAAAAACGCATTTTTTGACTTCGTCACAGAAAAAACACCTATGTTTCATTGTTCTTACGCTGCCGAACGCCTTGTGTTCACGGTTTATTAATAAATTTATGTTATAATTCATTCTGTCTTACTATACGGCAAAGTCTGCCTTCGGGCGGTTTTGCCACATAAGGAAAGGAAACCTCACATCATGATCAAAATATCACATCTGGTAAAAAACTACGGCTCTCTCTGCGCCGTGGATGATATCAGTTTTGAGGTGGAACGTGGAGAAGTCGTCGGCTTTCTCGGACCCAACGGAGCGGGAAAAAGTACGACAATGAATATGCTTACGGGCTATTTGTCTTCGACTTCCGGAACGATAAAGATCGGCGGAGTCGATATACTTGACGACCCGCTGAACGCCAAGCGTCTGATCGGATATCTGCCCGAACAGCCTCCTCTCTATCCCGATATGACCGTCGAGGAATATCTGTCATTCGCCTACGACCTCAAAGGGTGCAAACTCAACAAGGCGAAACACCTCAAAGAGATCTGCAATGTAGTGAAGATCTCCGACGTTTCTCACAGACTGATCCGTAATCTTTCAAAAGGTTACAAACAGCGCGTGGGAATTGCCCAGGCTCTGGTGGGAAATCCTCCTGTCATCATTTTTGACGAGCCTACGGTCGGACTTGATCCCAAGCAGATCATTGAGATACGGAATCTGATCCGTACTCTCGGCAAAGAGCACACCGTAATTCTCTCGACGCACATTTTGCAGGAAGTCCAGGCTGTCTGTGACAGGATAATTATTATCAACAAGGGCAAAATTGTGGCGGACGAACTGACGGAGAACATATCCCGTGCGGTGGAAAACACGCGCCGCTTCAACGTGAAGATATGCGGTCCGCAGAAAGAAGTACTTTCCGCCCTGCGAAATCTTGGCGGAATCTGCTATGCCGAGGTTCTGGCGGCACGCGACGGCGACGCCTATACATATATGATAGAAAGCGAAGTGGGAGTTGATATCCGGAAGAAGTTGTTCTGGACTCTCGCTGAGAAAAAATGGCCTCTGATCGGAATGGAAGCACTCGGTATGAGCATCGAGGATATTTTCATTGCCGTTGTGGACAAGACCGACGACGGAAAAAACGATACGGCGAAAAAGAAGCGTTCCGTGGAAGTCAACCGTGCGGCGGCTGAGAAGGAAATGGCTTCCGCAATCGTTGACAGGACAGCCGATGAGGCGCAGTCGCGTGCCGAATCTGCCGAGAAGGATACCGATTCCGACAGCGAATATTACACGGACTACACCATAAAGACCGACACTTTTGCCGGCGGCAAGTCCGAAGATAAATGATTCCGCGGACCGAAACGGAACACGCAAAAATTCTGAAAGGAAAAACAACCCGATATGTTTGCGATCTATAAAAAAGAGATGCGGTCGTACTTCATCAATCCGGTAGGCTACGTTTTCGTCGGCGTATTTCTGACGCTGGCGGCGGCACTCTGCTGCTATACGACCCTTCAAAGCAAATCTTACAGCACATCCTCCTATTTCTTCTATCTGATACTCGGAATGATAGTGCTGATCCCCCTGCTCACCATGCGTATGTTCGCAGAGGAGCGCAAAATGCGCACCGAGCAGATGATGCTGACTGCTCCCGTTTCCATCACCGGAATGGTTCTCGGCAAATTCCTTGCCGCATTCACGATCTTCGGCGGCTGTATGCTTGTGTCGCTGATCAATTTTTTCCCGCTTTACGTGGTGGGAAAAGCCGAGGCTGCGCTTAATGAGGATTCCATCACGCACATAGGTCCCGTAACAGCGGAGATCGCCGGATCCTTTATCGGCGTTCTGCTTGTCGGCGGCGCATTTATCGCTATCGGACTGCTCATTTCCGCAATGACGGAAAACCAGCTTTCCGCAGCCGTGATCACGATAGGTGCTCTCGTACTTATGCTTGTGCTGAATGTTCTCAACAGCGTCGGAGACGAAGCGGAAGGAACAAGACTGATAAACAACTATGTCATAAGATACATTATCGACTGGTTCAGCATGATATCCAGATTTACGAATTTCCAGTACGGAATACTTCCGTGGGCGTCACTGCTTTACTATGTTTCCGTGACTTTCATTTTCATTTACCTTACGGTGCGCGTCTATGAACGCCGCCGCTGGGCGTGATACGGCAAGGGAGGAATAAAAAATGAAAAATAACGAATTTCTCCGCAGCCGCCGTTTCAGATACGGCGGGGTAGCCGTGGTATTCACCTGCGTTCTCGTTGCCGCAGTGCTGCTTCTGAATGCTGTGTTTTCGGTTCTCGCCGACAAGTTCCTCTGGTATACCGACCTGACTTCCGAGAGCATATATACCCTCTCCGATTCGGCGGTAAAATCCATTGAGAGTATTGACAAGGACGTTGACATCATTTTCTGCGACGATCCCGATAATCTTATGCAGGAGTATTATCAGCGTCTTGTATATGAGACTGCCCTCGGTCTTGAAAAGAACAATCCATACGTTCACGTCAGTACGGTGAATATCTGGCGCAATCCCACTGCCGTCAGCAAGTTCAAGACTGATTCAAAATCGAAGATATACTCAACGAGCATTATCGTTTCGTCAGGATCCGAGTTCAGAGTATATACCATAAAGTCAATGTTCACATTCGACGATTCGACATCAACAACACCGTGGGCATACAGCGGAGAGAAGAAGCTGTGCTCCGGCATTCTTGCCGTGACACAGGCGGTTTCGCCCATTGCATGCATTACAGCCAACCACGGTGAGCCTTTCAGCACAGAATCGGATCTTGCCGCAAGTGCCGGTCTGCTTGATCTTCTTTACGACGCCGGATATAAGATCCAACTTATCAACCTTGTGACCGAAGATATTCCCGCGGACTGCCGTATGCTTGTGGTCTACGATCCTCAGGATGACTTCCTTGTAAAGGACGGAGTATCGCAGATATCCGAGATAGAAAAGATCGACAAGTATCTTGACAGCACCAACTCCATAATGGTGTTCCTGGATAATGATACTCCGAAACTCAGAAATTTAGAAGAGTACCTTGAAGAGTGGGGAATCAGATTCGACCGTCATACCGACGCGAACGATACAGTATACAGTACCACCGTCAAGGATTCCGGTCATTCTCTGACTCAGGACGGAATGACCGTCGTCGGAGCCTATACTTCTCACGGACTCGGCGCGTCTCTGCATTCCGATCTGCGCACGACTTATCCTCCGAAGGTGATTTTCCCCTACGCTATGGGACTCAGTTACACATACGAGAACATATATCACGAAGATGAGAAAGATTCTTCCAATAACTATTGGTACGGTTATAAGTATGCCAACGGGGTATCCCGCAGCATTTATGACGTTTTCAATGCCTATCCGGGTGCAGTTGAAATGGCGAACGGAGCCGAAGTCGGAGAATCAACACAGATCGCTCCCATTCACCTTATGACAGTGTCGAGCGAGCCGCATATCATCAAACAGGGATCGAGTTATGCCGAGGGCAATACGACGGATTATTCATACGTTCTTGCCTGCGGATCGACCGAATTTCTTTCCGGAACACTGCTGAATTCCAACACATACGGAAACGGCGACCTTATGCTGAACGCTATGCGGTCAATGGGTAAGGAAGTCGTGCCCGTGGGGCTTACTCTCAAACCCTTCTCTTCTACGGAAATCGAAAACATCACAACGAGAGAGGCGAACGGATACACAATTGCACTCGTAGTCACTCCCGCTGTGCTGACACTCGGCTTTGCCGTGTTCTTCCTCGTCAGGAGAAAATACGCATAATGAGCAAAGAAAAAGATATTGAAAACGTCGGTATGAATGCCGACGGTGAAAACACCGGAAACACCGGAAATACCGAAAAAGGCGGAAACGGCGAAGAGAAAAAACTGACTTCCTCGGAGATACACCGCGAACGCGGACGCCGCCGCCGTTCGGTAATGCGGGCGCAGAAGATAACGATCGCAGTTCTCTGCGTCTGTGTGGTGCTGCTGATCGCAGGTCTTATCGCCGCGAGATACTTCGCTTCGATCTACACCTTCGAAGATCTTGACGGCACCGAATATCAGATCAAAAAAAAGAGCGGGACTTACGTTCTCTGCGATAAGGACGGTTATACGCTTGAAACCGTTGACGATGGAAAGTACTATAAGACCGGACTCGGCACACTCGTGATTATTGACGGCGAGACTGGGGAATCCTCGGTTTATGCCGTTGTCGATACCGAAGAGGGAGAGTACGTCGGAAATTCCTCACGTCTGTTGATGTTCAAGCATACCTCTCAGGACAATGTTCAGCAGATAGAAGTTCATAACTCATACGGGAATTTCACGTTCTATCGCGGATCTGACGATAATTTCTGCATCAAGGGCAACGAGACGGTCCCGTATAAACAAACTCTGTTTGCGGCACTTTCAAGTTCCGCGGGTTATCCGCTGACAATGCAGCGTATTGCCGATCCGATCAAGGATGCCGACGGCAATTACACCGAATACGGACTTGCCGACACAGTACGCCGGGACAAAGACGGAAAAGAATACAATTATTCGCCGATCTGGTACAGAATGACTGATACGGCGGGGAAGGCATATACCGTTATCGTCGGTGATGCGATCCCGTCCGGAGCGGGTTACTACGTCAGACTTGTCGGCAGAGACGCCGTGTATATTATGAATTACAGCGTTGATGCCTCAATGCTGAATATGTATCAGGACGATCCCAATGCCGTGAGCATCGATAATGTTTTCGATCTGCCCGTGGAGAGCTTTGTAAGTCCCGTTATCTGTTACCCCATGTCTCTCAACGACTACTTTGACGTAAAGCATTTTATGGTCTTTACGGGCAAGGGCACGGTCAGGGAGCTTATGAAAGAGGAGATCGACGAGAATACGAACGTAAAACCTCTCGTTTCGTTCACATATTGGGATCTTGATGAGCGTACCGGTACTTTTGATGCCAATAACGCCTATATCCTCGAATACCCCAAGGGATATTATATTGATGATGCTGTCGTTGACACCGTGCTTCAGCAGTTCTGCAATATGAGTTTTCTCGAAGTCAAGAAACTGAATTGCAGTGACGAAGATCTCAAAGCATACGGACTTGATGATCCGGAATACCTTATTTTCTTCAACTTCAAGGATTTCGATCATGTGATCACCGTCAGCAGGATGACGGACAGAGGAACATATTATATGACTTCCGCCCTTTACGATATTATCGTCGAGGTGGACCGCTCACAGCTCACTTTCCTCGATTACGGACTTGTTGACTGGCTCGATTCGTCTTACTTCAAGATGAATCTGGCATGGGCAACGAAGGTTACCCTCGAAGCCGGAGATACGGTATATACCTTTGAACTTGATAACTCCGCATCGGATTCCGTGACTAATCCCACCTGTTCCGCAGATGCAAAGAAAAAAGGAACAATCACATCCGATAATATGACGTTCAAGTGTTATGACAATAAGGGAAATACCATGCAGGCGATCTCGAAACTTGTTGTGACGGATACTTCGGGTTTTGTCTGGACGATCGACCACGAGAAGATCAGGGCAGTCAACTCAAAGGGAGAATCTGCAACGATAAAGAACGCCCGATACACCGTGAACTCAATAGGGGAGACGGTCGCTGTTCTTGAAAACGGCAAGGGTATCGACTGCGGAAACGGAGTCGTGGTCGGAGTCAGTGCCGACTGGATCACCGTGAACGATAACGGAAATCAGGTCAAATATCTGCGTTACGGCGCATCGATGTTCCGCAAATTCTATCAGGGTATGCTTTATGCCTCAATAGAGGGAGACGTTCATGACGGAGATTTCGGTCTGTCCGACGAGAAGATCGCCGAGATATTGAAGACTCCCGACGAAAATCTTCAGACGAAGATCACGATCGAGACCTGCCACGAGGATACCGAATACGTTTTCCGCTTCTATCAGTATTCCGAACGCAGATCAATGATAACCGTCAATGGCGGTATCGGAGAATTTTACGTTCTGCGGTCATTTACCGATAAGATCGCCGCTGACGCGCTTCGCGTCATCACGGGTCAGAAGGTTGAGGCAACATCCAAGGATTAAAAAAGCGGGGGTGTTAAAAAACTCGATAACGAGTTTTTTAACACCCCGCCGACATTTGGCTCGGCGGCTGAACACCGCCGTTTTGCCCTGAAAATTGAGTTAAATCTATCCTTGTTTCAAGGCAAAAACGCCAATGTCGCGTCAAAAGCAGTGGCTCCTGACCACTGCTTTTGAGGGGCTGTAAAAAAGTATTGACTTTTTTAACAGCCACCATTTGTAAATAAAAAGCGTTCCCGAAACCGGGAACGCTTTTTATATCGGCCTTATCAGCCGAGTTTAGCCTGGTTGATCTTGATGCCGGGGCCCATCGTAGAGGCGATAACGCAGCTCTTGATGTACTGACCCTTTGAAGAAGCCGGTTTAGCCTTTATTACGGCACCGACGAGAGCATCAAAGTTCTCCTGGAGTTTTTCCTGACCGAAGGATACTTTTCCGATCGGGCAGTGGATGATGTTGGTCTTGTCAAGCCTGTACTCGATCTTACCGGCTTTGGCTTCGCGGACAGCGCGGCCGACGTCGGGAGTAACGGTACCGTTCTTGGGGGAAGGCATAAGTCCCTTAGGACCGAGGACCTTACCGAGACGACCGATAACACCCATCATATCGGGGCTGGCGATAACAACGTCGAAATCGAACCAGTTTTCTTTCTGGATCTTCTCAACGTAGTCCATACCGCCGACGTAATCGGCACCGGCATCAATAGCTGCCTGTACCTTGTCGTCTTTGGCGAAGACAAGGGTTCTTACGGTCTTACCGGTTCCGTTGGGGAGAACGACGGCGCCGCGGACCTGCTGGTCAGCGTGACGGGAGTCAACACCCAGACGGATATGGATCTCGACGGTTTCATCAAATTTTGCCTTAGCAGTCTGGCAGAGAAGACCGAGAGCCTCGGCGGAATCGTACTGTTTTCCTTTTTCGAGAAGTTTTGCACTGTCTCTGTAATTCTTACCCTTTTTAGCCATTACAATTTACCTCCTCAATCAGTCCTCGACGGTGATACCCATAGAACGGGCGGTGCCGGCGATCATACTCATAGCGGTCTCAATGGTAGCCGCATTGAGGTCGGGCATCTTGGTTTCGGCGATTTTTCTGACCTGCTCGCGGGTGAGTTTTGCAACCTTGTTCTTGTTGGGAGCTGCGGAAGCAGTCTCAATACCGCAGGCCTTCTTGATCAGAACGGGTGCGGGAGGGGTCTTTGTGATGAACGTAAAGGATCTGTCGGCGTAGACGGTGATGACTACGGGGATGATCAGACCGATATCGTTCTTGGTTCTCTCGTTGAATTCTTTGGTGAATACCGGGATAGCGACACCGTACTGACCGAGGGCGGGACCTACGGGCGGCTGGGGAGTGGCTTTACCGGCGGGCAGTTGAAGTTTAATGTAGCCCAATACTTTCTTAGCCATAATTAAAATACCTCCATGTGGTTTTTGGCGGAAGAATCAGAATTTTCTTCCTCCCACTTAATCATACCGGCAGAACGTATTCTGCGTCGAGTTCGACCGGCATATCACGGCGACCTCTTTTGATTCGTACCGTGATTTTCTTCATATCTTCGGAAACGGACTGGACGGTACCTGTGAAACCGTCGAACAGACCTCCGGAGATCCTGACTTCGTCGCCTGCCGCAACGGCAAGGCGGACTTTCTTTTCTTCAATATTGAGATCTTCGACCTCTTTATCGGAGAGGGGCGTAGGACGTGAGCCGGGTCCGACAAAGCCGGTGACGCCGGTGATATTTCTCACCACGTGCCAACTTTCATCGGTCATAATCATCTTCACCAGAACGTAGCTGGGGAAGAGTTTGTATTCGACCTCGACTTCTTTATCGCCTTTTTTTTCGATGACCTTCTCGACCGGAACGCGGGTATCAAAGATGAGATGCCCGAGACCGCGGTTTTCGACGATCTTCTGGATACTTGCCATAACCTTGTTTTCGTAACCGGAATACGTATGCACCACATACCAACGTATACCGACGTTCATTTCGTTTATGTCGCTCATTGCCTATCAGAACAGGCTTCCCAAAGCAATAATGCCCTTGGAGAACAAAAAGTCCAGCACGCCGATAAGGAGCGCGGAGGCTGCGACGATAACGATAACGACGATAGTGTTCTGCTTGACGTCACGTGCGGGGGACCAGACGACCTTTTTCAGTTCGCTCTTGTACTCGCGGAAGAATTTGTTCACACGTTCGTGAAATTTCTTGTTGGCGAAGTAGAAGACAACGAAGAGGACGGCGGCGAGACCTATAATGGAGAGGGAGATGATAAGATCCCAGTTGACGGATTTCTTATTATCACCATCATCAGAATCAGCAGCAGCGGTATCGGCTGTGGTATCAGCGGCGGTATCGTCAGCGGCGGATTCATCAGCAGCAACGGTGGAGTCTCCGGCGGGTTCCGCGGTATTTTCTGCGGAAACGGCGGTGCTCTCATCGGCGGCAGGCTCGGCGTCTGTTGCAAAGGCGGTGGCGGAAAGGAGCGTGAGCATCAGCATGACTGCCAGAATGACAGCCATAAGTTTGGAAGATCTAACTGATGTCATGTTGTCCTCCTTACTTGGATTCCCTGTGAAGTGTGTGCTTACGGCAGTGCTTGCAGAACTTTTTGAGTTCAAGTCTGTCGGGCGTGTTCTTCTTGTTTTTCTTCGTGTCGTAGTTTCTCTGCTTGCACTCTGTGCAGACGAGAGTAACCTTGACTCTTTGATCATTAGCCATTTTTAGCGGCACCTCCTGTTTTTTAGATAATTGTACCTCCCTCAGAGACAGATGCGCCGTGTGGTGTCCGGCGTCGGCGTTTTTTGCGTGTGCGAAATATAAACAGAAATATAAACACAACAAAAAAACTCTGCCAACAGAGGTAGAGTAATTATACAACTTTTATTTCTGTGTGTCAAGAGTTTTTCTGAAATGAGATCATATTTTTTTGAAATATTTTGAATTTTCCTCGAAAAAACGCCCTTGAAAAGCAAAAATGAGGGTTTGATACATAATAATCCGGCATTAAGGCAAGAATACTACCGATCCCGAATCAGAAAAACCGTATACGGAAAGGAATTTGTAAATATGAAAGAGATCAGAAAACGTGCCGTCACCGTTAGTGCGGCGGCAATCACCATGCTGGCACTCGCCATGGCGGTGCTGTCGCTGGCTGCAATGCTTTATCTGCCGCTTGCCGCTTCTGCGGCTGATATCGGAGGCAACGGAGCCGGAAACGGAGCCGGCTCAGGTATCATGGGCGACGGAATCGAGAATAATGCCGGTGCCAACAACAATAACAGCAACAATGCCGGTGCCAACGACAACGGCGGCGGAAATGCCGGCGACGGAATCATGAACAACGGTGAGTACAGCGGAAATGTGGATCAGGGGTCTGACGGAGTGATCGGAAACGAGAGCACTCCCGAAGGCGGTACGGCATCCGATACCGTCATAGGCGGTGCAGCCGGCGACGTTGTCAGCGATGCTGCCTCGGATATGGCAGGTAACGGTACGGACACCGGCACTGCCGGGGACGACGCGGCGGGCGGTATTATCGGCGCCATTATCGCCATTATCGTTGTGGTGGCTGTGATCGTCGTGGTCATTGCTCTGATGCCGAAGAAATCCGGCACTCCGAAGAACGGGGACAAACATTAAGTCGGATCTGCTCTCGCCGATCATTCAAAGGCGCAAAGCAGTGGGTTCCCGACCGATAATTATAACGGGCTGTCATTGTAAGACAGTCCGTTATAATTATATATGTAGTTTTCAGATCACACGGACACGCCATACGCCGTTGATTTCGGCGATCTGTTTCATTACGTCATCTTCCTCGATGTCGGAGATAGAGCGGCTCAGTTCAAGCAGAGTGCAGGCATTATTGCCGCGGGATTTGTTGGTGAGGTTTTCGATATTGATCCCGCGATCCGAGAAAATCCCGGAGATCTTTGAAATTACGGCGGGAACATTGGCATGAAGCACGCAGACGCGTGTCTGTCCGCTGTATGGGATCTCCACGGTGGGGAAGTTCACCGAATTGCGGATGTTGCCGGTGGTGAGGTAGGCATCAAGTTGTTTTGCTGCCATAACGGCGCAGTTGTCTTCGGCTTCTTCGGTAGAGGCACCGAGGTGAGGAATATTGACGATACCGGGAACACCCACGGTTTCCTCGGTCGGAAAGTCGGTGACGTAAGCGGCTACCTTGCCTGAGGCTATCGCGGCTTTCACGTCGGCAGCAACGGCGAGGTCGGCACGTGCAAGGTTGATGATGCGGACACCGTCTTTCATCTTGGCGATGTTGGCGGCGCAGATCATACCGATATTTGCGGCAACTGCGGGAACGTGCAGAGTGATGTAATCTGCTTTTTCAAATACCTCGTCGAGAGTTGCGGCATGACCGATAGAGCGTGAAAGATTCCATGCGGCGTCAACGGTTATGTAGGGATCGTAGCCGATAACGTTCATTCCGAGGTGAGTGGCGGCGTTGGCGACGAGTCCGCCGATAGCACCAAGTCCCACGACACCGAGTGTTTTCCCGGCAAATTCCACGCCCGCAAAGGCGGATTTGCCCTTCTCGACGGATTTTGCCACGTCGGTTTCAAGGGTTTTTGCCCATTCGATACCGCCAACGATATTGCGGGAAGCAAGGGCGAGAGCGCAGATTGTAAGTTCCTTGACGGCATTTGCGTTGGCTCCGGGGGTATTGAAGACCACGATACCGGCATCTGTGCAGCGGTCGATCGGAATGTTGTTCACTCCGGCTCCGCATCTTGCGATGGCAAGGAGTTCGGGATTGAATTCAAGATCGTGGAGAGCGGCGGAGCGGACCATGATTGCGTCGGCGTTGTCAACATTGTCTCCGACGGTGTATTTCGCACGGCTGAACACGTCTGTGCCCACGGAGGCGATCTTATTCATAAGTTTGATATTTTTCATTGTTTATTGCCTTTCTCGGATAATTGCTTATTTGGGGTTCTTTTCGGCGAAATCCTTCATAAACGCCACGAGTTTTTCTACTCCGGCGTAGGGCATTGCGTTGTAAATCGAGGCTCTCATACCGCCCACGGAGCGGTGACCTTTGAGGTTTTTGAGTCCGGCGGCGGTGGCATCGGCGGCAAACTTCTTGTCAAGATCGGCGTTTCCGGTGACGAACGTGACGTTCATCATTGAACGGCAGTCGGGGCGGACGGGGGCGATATAGTAATTCTGAGAATCAAGGTAATCGTAGAGGAGTTTTGCCTTCTTCTGATTGAGTTTCTTCATCTCTTCGAGACCGCCGAGATCGAGTATCCACTGATAAACGAGTCCCGCCATATAAATGGTATAGCAGGGGGGAGTGTTGTACATGGAGTCATTGTCCGCCATGACTTTCCAGTCGAGCATGGTGGGACATTCGGGGCGGGCATGACCGAGCAGATCGCGTCTGACGATAACGAGGGTCATACCTGCGGGAGCGATATTTTTCTGAGCACCTGCGTAAATGACGCCGAATTTTGTAACATCAACGGGTTCGGACAGAATGCAGGAGGACATATCCGCGACGAGGGGAATATCTCCGGTGTCGGGAATGTAGTTGTATTTTGTACCGAAAATGGTGTTGTTGTAGCAGATGTGAACATAGGAGGCGTCCGGGCGGAAACTCTCGCGGGTGGTGGCGGGAACATATGAGAAGCCGTCAGCCTTGGAAGTTGCGGCGCAGACCACATCACCGTACTTCTGTGCTTCGGTGAAGGCCTTTCCGGAGAACTGACCGGAAACGATATAATCAGCCTTTCCGCCTTCGGGAAGAAGATTCAGCGGAACTGATGCGAACTGAGTGGAGGCACCGCCCTGCAGGAACAGCACGGCGTAGTCATCGGGTATATTCATAAGGCGGCGCAGGTCATCCTGTGCCTGTTTGATAATAGGCTCAAAATCGGGGGAGCGGTGTGACATTTCGGCGACGGACATACCGGTGTCGCCGTAGCAGAGCATTTCGGAAGCCGCACGCTCGAGTACGGGCAGGGGAAGCATAGAAGGTCCTGCGGAAAAATTGAAAACACGTTCCATGGTAAAACTCCTTTTGGAAAAAATACAGGATAGCTCGGATTGAAAATAAATTATTAAAAATAATTATATATCATTTGAAATAGCAAGTCAAGTATTATATGCAAAAAATGTTACTTTTTTGACGATAAAATTTCAGTAAACTTGCAAAAAAACACGTTTCATTCCCGTAAAAGCGACAAAACAACACCGCAAATGATAAATTTTCTGCCGGAATATTCATTTTTTGCTGATAAAAAATACGGCAGAATACCCGTGGGCACTGCCGTATGTTGTCACATATCTGAACGAAGATTTTTATCTGATTTTTCCCGCACGGAGATCTTGCATATTGCAGGCAAGTTCCTCTGCGGTGAGAGGAACGGCGCGGTTTTTGACCTTTGAGGGTACCTCGTACATAAGAGGACCGTCGTAGCCGTTTTCAAGCACAGCGCCGAGGAGTTCACCCCAGCGGTTGATGCCCTCTCCGGGGAGGACGTGACGTTCGTCGAGGACGCCGTTTTCGTCGCGGTAATAATCCGAAATATGCATGGAATGTATCCTGATACCGGCGGCGGTCAGTGCCTTGACATAGTGAACATTATCTTCTTCAAGGCTGTGGTTGGTATCGAATACAACACCCACGTCTCCGTCGCCACCTGTAAGTCCGTCAAGAAGAGCGATCATTTCGTCGGAAGAGCGGCAAAGGCAGGTGCGCGGAAGGTTTTCAATTGCGAGTTTTACGCCGCAGCGTCCGCATTCCGCGGCAAGATCGGCGATGGATTCGCGGGAAAGGCGCATACGTTCGGGACGGTGTTCGTCGTCGATCGGCTCGCTCGACGGATGAAGAACAACAACTTTTGCACCGGCTTGCGCGGCGGCGCGTATCATCATCTTGTCGGTATAAACCGTGATCGCGCGGAGTTCCTTGTCCTCGGTGGAGATGTCCACCTTGCGTGAGAAGGGAAGATGAAGTGACCACGGAGTGATCCCGCAGCGGCGGGCAAGATTGCCGTATTCGGCGGCGTGTACGGGAAATTCCGTCGTTACCATATAATAAATGTATTTTCCGGAGATCTCGATGCAGTCGATACCGGCGCGTGCGTATGCAAGGAATGATTCCTCGTCAAGTTTGTTGAAGAAGCAGGAAGATGCGCCGATAAGCATATTTTTCAGTTCCATATTGAAGTCCTTTCAGATTATGAATATATTCTTCCGCGCCGCATACCCCATGCCTCAACGAAAATTGAGAGCATAATGAGAAGCACCGACAGTTCAGGCAGAAATTCGACAAAACCGGTTGGCGGAGTGATGAAGATATCCTCCACGAAAACGTGGAAGAGAAGCGGCAGACCGCAGAGAAGCATAAGGATCAGACGGGTATTGAGCACTCCGGTCACGGTGAGGGCGTATACAAGTCCGAAAACTGCGTAGAGGATGCAGCAGAAGACGCAGTGTACGGTCTTTGAGAAGATCCAGTCGTCTGCGAAATCAAAAGTTTTCAGCGCGAAGAAAGCGACACCGAGCATTATGGGGGCAATAGTGGGGATCAGGCTTGTTTTGCGGGAGAGCAGCATGACACCCATAATGGCACAGCAAAGCACGGGAAGAAGATAGTGGACGCACATTTGCCATGCGTCGGAGAGGGGAAAACCGTTTATTATGTAGAATGCCGTGCGTATTGCCGCCGAGGCAAACATAAAAAGAGCGGCAAGCAGGGCGCAGGGAGAGTCGGGGGCGAGAGTTCTTCTGTTATATGACATATCGGCACCTATACCTTTTAGGATGCGGCAAAAATCTGATCTATCCCGGATTTTCCCGGACTTCTGCGTGAGATCCGGCTCCGGTTTTGATACGCTTGAAATAGCGGGTTAGACAGACGTCTTACTACAATATATTGTACACCATACGTCCGGCAATGTCAATATGTGCCGCGAAATTTGTCGGATTATATTTTTCGGAAAATTTTACCTGAGTCTGAAAAATCAGCCTGCGTGCCGTCCGCCGTACGTTGACACGGAGTGCGGAAGGTGGTATAATAAGATAGAAATATTATCCGGAAGGAGATCAGAAATGAGTCTTAAAGCAAGAAAAGATATGGATCCCCGTTTTATGTGGGATTTTACGCACATTTTTCCCGACAAAGAGGCTTGGGAGAAGGCATTTTCCGAGGCACAGACCGCCGTTGAAGCGGCGGGAGCCTTCCGCGGCAGGCTTGCCGCCGACGCAGACTCGCTCGCCGACGGACTTGACGCAGTTTATGCCGCCGCCGAAAAGGTCGAGCGCGTTTATTCATACGCTTCGCTTCACAAGGAAGCGGACAACTCCGAACCCGAGTATCAGGAAATGGAAGCGCGTGCCATGGGACTTTATGTCCGTTTCGGCTCGCTCGTTTCCTTTGCCGATCCCGAAATGCTCGCGGCGGGTGCAGATACCCTGCGTCGGTATCTTCGTGAATGCCCGCGCCTTTCAACCCACAGATTCCACATTGAGGATCTGATCCGTTCCTCGGAACACGTTCTTGACGCCGAACGTGAAGAAATGCTGGCTCAGCTCGGAGATGTTGCCCGCGTTCCTTCGGACACTTACGGGATGCTGACAAGTGTTGATATGGAACTTCCTCCGATCAAGGGAGAGAACGGGGAGGAACTGCCGCTGACACACGGCAATTTCGGCGTTTACCGTGAGAGCAAATGCCGTGCGGTACGCGAAGACGCTTTTGAAAAGTGTTTCGGCACATACAAGAAATTCATCAACACTTTTGCGGCGACCTACTCGGGGGCAGTAAAACTCGATTGTTTCGAGGCTGACGTGCGCGGCTATTCTTCCGCCTGCGAGGCTGCGCTTTCCGGCGGAAACGTACCCGTTGCGGTTTACGATTCGCTTACCGAAGCGATCCATGCGGCACTTCCTTCAATGAGAAAGTATCTTGACCTGCGTGCGAAGGTGATGGGCAGGGAAAAGATCGATATGTTCGATCTTTACGTTCCGATGGTCGAAGACGTGGACTATCCCATGCCTTATGAGGACGCAAAGACACTTGTGAAAAAGGCACTTGCTCCTTTCGGCAAGGAATACGCCGCTCTGCTTGACCGTGCTTACAGTGAGAATTGGATCGACGTTTACGAGAACAAGGGAAAGAGTTCCGGCGCATTTTCAAGCGGTGTTTTCGGAGTCCATCCCTACGTTATGCTCAACTACACGGATACTCTTGATGACGCCTTCACCCTTGCGCACGAACTCGGACACGCAATGCACTCCTACTTCTCCGATACGACGCAGGATTACGTCAATCACGATTACCGCATAATGGTCGCGGAGGTCGCCTCCACTGTCAACGAGGTGATGCTGACGAAGTATCTGCTGAAAACCGAAACCGATCCCCGCCGCCGTGCTTATGTGCTCAATCACTTCCTTGAAGGTTTCCGCACTACCGTGTTCCGTCAGACTTTATTTGCGGAGTTTGAGCGCAAGGCTCACGATATGTACGCGGCAGGTCAGCCGCTGACAGCCTCCGCTCTGTCGGGACTTTACAAGGATCTGATTTCCGCTTATTATGAAGGTGCCGGAATCAATGACGTTATGCAGTACGAATGGGCGTATATTCCGCATTTCTACCGTGGATTCTACGTTTATCAGTATGCCACCGGATTCTGTTCTGCTGTCGCTATTGCGGGAAAGATCGCCGAGGGAGGAGACACTGCCGGGTATCTGAAATTCCTCACTCTCGGAGGATCCGATTATCCTCTTGAAGAACTGAAAGTTGCCGGCGTGGACCTTACAAAACCCGATACCGTGGAAGACGCCATGAAGATCTTCGACGAGACGATCGACGAGTTGGCACAACTTTTGATAAAGTAACAATATTCGGGGTTGACGGGGCTGTCTCACTTACGTGATCCAGCCCCGCAAATCCTGCTCGGCAAATGAA
>JAKSOD010000028.1 GCA_024405755.1 Clostridia bacterium | reverse complement strand
TCTTTCCCGTGCCTTTATGGGCAGAACCGAATACTGACAGGCAGGCAGAGCCTGCACCCTATCCCGGGGGCACGCGCCTTCCCCATCCGCACTAATCAGATTTGTGACGTAGGTCGGGGGCATTTCCCCCGCCATATCGAAAAAAAACAAAAGAAAAAAATATCATCATGGAAAAATCAACTGAATCAAATTTTCTCTCCCGCCGTGCCGAAAAAAACGCACGGCGTTCCGTGCGTTCGGAATACGTCGGAAATACCGAAAAAAAACCAAAAAATCATTATTTCCGAAAGACATCGGATTCCGTAAAAACCGAGAATAAATCCCGTCCCGCCGTATCCCGGTGGGATATTGCCGCGAACTTCCTGCCTTTGTTCGCTTTTGCCGCCGCATTTGTGATCTTTTGCGTGATCTTCCGCTTCGCTCCGCTGACAAGCGACGACATTGAGTTCGCAGGACTCCGCCTCACCTCACTCTCCGAGATCGTCAGACATTCGCTTTCCTACGGAAACGGACGTTTTCTCGGCAATGCCGGAGCCGTGATCATGGCGTCAAACACAGCAGTACGGACTCTTGTCCGCGCCTTCGCCTTAGCCTCGATCACGGTACTCATTCCCTACGCCGTAGGTGCAAAAAAGAAGGAGACTTATCTCATTTCTTTGCTGCTTACTCTTTGGATAGCACCGAGAATTTTTGCACAGGCATACGCATGGAGCAGCGGATTTCAGAATTACATTCCTCCCGTTCTCGCCATGTCCGCCGTCTGTGCCGCCATGCGCTTCTGTGAGCGTTCCGTACGTCCGCTATGGTGCCGCGTTCTCGTCTGCGCCGGTGTCACGATTGTCGGATTCTGCGGTCAGTTATACGCCGAACATTCCACTTGTGTTGCGATAATTGCGGCTGCTGTTCTTTTGGTTGTTGCCATCATCCGGTGTCGGAGAATCCTTGCTCCCGCCGTCTGCTGGTTTGCTTCCACCGCTCTCGGCGGACTCGCTATGTTTCTGATCCCCAAACTATTTGCCCCCGAAGGCACACGCTCCGAACTCTACCGCCGCTGGGTCTTTGAGTCCGGAGACGCAAAAAAGATCATTGACACCATATTCACCGACTGGTCGTTCCTGCTCTCATATCTTGCGGGAAGCCTCGCTCTTGTTGAACTGCTCACTCTGACCGTGCTTTTCCTTGTTTACAAGGAAAGAAACATCATTCCCATGCCTGTTTCGTGGATTATTTGCGTGATCTGCGGAGTATCCCTGATACTCTTCCCCATTAATTCGTTCACAGCACCGATCTACGCCCTCGGAAAAGTGCGTATGGACGCTCTGCTGCCGGTACTGCTTGTGATCGCACTGCTTTATCTCGTGCTTGAAAGTCCGTTCTTTTCGGCTCGCACAAAAACTGCGGTTTGGCTGATCGTGATCATCGCGGCGGGTGCCGTCCTGCCGATGGCATTGGCACGTCCCAACGGTCCCAGAGTGACCGCTCATTCGTATTTTCTCTTCTGCGCCGCAGTGATGCTTACGATCGATGCGTCAGCAAGAGAAGAAGAAGTAAAAAAATCAAAATCCGCCAAAAAGAAGGAAAAAAAGAAGAAAAGCAAGAGTATTTTCTTCGGATCAGACAAAAAATCGGGCAAAAAAGAGCAGAATCCCGCACTTGCCCCCGCCGCTTTCAGGATTCTGACACTCGTCTGTCTTGCTGCTGTGATTGTGACATCCGTCTCACTTATCAACCGCTTTATCGGATACGGAGAACTTGATGCCATACGAACTGAACACTTCGAGAAAGAATACGCCGCAGGTGCGCGTGTGATCGAGTATTACCCTATAAAGGACAAGTATCTTTGGGTGTATGAAGACGACAACTGGCCATACGGAAATTATTGGTACCGTGAAAAATACAACGACATAAAATTCAAGCCTATTTCGCAGGAAAAATGGTTTGAAAAATACTATGACAAATAAAAAAACCGTTTTTCGGGCTGTCTTAATGCGACAGCCCGATTTTATGTATCAAATCCTGCCAGCAGGGAAGACTAATGTCACCGGCTTCGCCGCGGGACGCGATTATCAGCGTCCGGAAACGCCGCGGAACCTGCATTATTATGGGTATTTCAACTGTTTTTACCTTTGTCGGGGGACTTTCCCTCTTCCTTTTCGGAATGACCGTAATGGGCGACGCGCTCCGCGTACTTGCCGGCGGAAAACCCCGCGCCCTTATCGGGAAACTCTGCAAAACTCCCGTCCGTGGTGTTCTTCTCGGAGCCGCCGTCACCGCGCTCGTGCAGTCGTCCTCCGCAACGACCGTTATGGTGATCGGATTTGTCAACTCCGGGATCATGACTCTCGGACAGTCCGTGGGAGTTATCATGGGCGCGAACCTCGGTACCACCGTCACTTCGTGGCTGCTTGCACTGACCGGAGCATCGGGCAGTTTTCTGCGCTTTCTCAATCCCTCATTTTTCTCACCGCTTCTTGCCATCGCGGGAATAGTTCTTATTATGAAAAAAAGCGGAGATAACCGCCGTCAGCTCGGTTACGTTTTCCTCGGTTTCACCGTGCTCATCTTCGGAATGGAGACAATGAGCGGAGCCGTTGAGCCGCTTGCGGAATTGCCGGAATTCGTCTCCCTTCTCACCGCCTTCTCACGTCCCATCCCGGGATTCCTCGCGGGTGCTCTTCTGACGGCGCTGATACAGTCGTCGTCGGCATCGATCGGTATACTCGGCGCACTTTCCGCTTCCGGAGCGATTACGGTGGGCGGATCGATCCCGATTATCCTCGGACAGAACGTAGGTACCTGCATCACAACACTTCTCTCCGGCGTCGGAGCATCAAAAAATGCCCGCCGCGCCGCTTTTGTGCATCTTTATTTCAACCTCATCGGCGCAGTAGTGCAAATGGGGATCTTCCTCGCTGTCAGTGCGGTAAGACCGCCCGCGATCCTGTCCCGTCCCGCCGACGTGACCACGATCGCACTCGTGCATACTCTGTTCAATATCATCTCGCTGACGATAATGCTGCCGTTCACCCGTGCCTTAGAACGGCTCGCGCTCTTTACCGTGCGAGATAATGCACCTCTTCGTCCCGCCCCTGCAGCCTCGGGATCATCGGAAGATCCAGACGTTGATAATAAGGTAAAAACGGGATTTGACAACTGCCGCCTGCTCGATGACCGCTTTCTCGTTATGCCGTCTTTTGCGCTGACCATGTGCCGTGCAGCTGTGGCGCGTATGAGTGAACTTTGCCGTGAAAGCCTGCGTCTTCTCTCATATGAACTTGAAGGTGACGGCAGCGGGGGAAAAGACGAAAAAAACGCCGCCGCACGCCTTGATGAACTGCGGGGACTGATAGCGGGATATGCCGCAGGCATCACGGATTACCTCACCCGATTGGCAGGCGGACGCATACGCCTCGGAAAACGTGAAACAGAACTCCTGACTCACCTTCTCGCCGCCGCAGGAGAACTGAGAAGGATAGGCGAACTTACCGCTGAAGCGGCAGATGCCGTAAATGCAGATAAAACAAATGCCGAAAACGCCGCCGTATCCGGAGGCGACAGAGATGACATTGCCCGCCTTGCACGCGAAGCGGAAGAAATGATACTGATAGCCTTCGCCGTCTTTTCGGGAGAAAACGACACGGGATCAAAACTGCTCCCGGAGGGCAAACGGTCCGGCAGCGACCTCTTCGGTGACAGCGGTCCGCGTGTCGCCGCCGAAATCGCAGGTGATGCCGCAGGTGCCGCCGCTTCAATGCGGCGTGAAAGAATCGAACGCCTCGCCGCCGGAAATGAAGACCCCCATACCGCCGCCGCACTCGATACAGTCACCGTCGCCCTCGAACACATCGTCGGTCATGCCCTTCGGCTTGCCGAAATGAAAGTGTAATTTGTTTTCATATGAACGCTGGTGATAAATATTTTTATAGAGACGCGATCGCGGGGGGATGATTTGAATGAAAGAATCAAAGGAGACGCGTCGCAGGGGGAATATATAAAGGAGACACGTCGCAGGGGGATTTTTGAAAAAATCCCCCCACACCCCCAAAAACTTTTGGTAATATGTTTAATGAGGCGTTAATTTAGGTTCATGGGGCTGTCTCACTTACGTGATCCAGCCCCGCAAATCCTGCTCGGCAAATGAAATTCGCCGTTTTGGCTCCGAAAACAGATGTTTTTTTTTATTTGGGGAGCCAAAACCGCAGGATATTGCTCAAAAAAGGCGGCTCCTGACCGCCGTTTTTGACGGGCTGTCTTAATACGACAGCCCGCCGACGTTGCGCCCCCGCAACGTCGGAACGTCGCTGAATTTGGGTGGTCGGCGTTTCTTCTGTTGCGTTTATTCGTTTTTCCTCTTTATACAAAGGAAAAAGCATTTCAATGGTCTTTTCCAAAATAGAGTTAAAAAAACTGCTTTTGTTTTTGAAAGGTGTAATACTAATATCACGCCAAAAACAATTTCGCACTAATAATGAACATTTTTTTAATTTTAAGCAAAAAATATCATATTTTTCTATTGACATTTCGCAAAATAATGTTATAATATAATTAATTATATTCATCATTGGCTCTTCAGCCGCATTTTTCGATCAGGAATACCGAAGTGAACGATATGCCTGCTAATGATCAAATCATCAAACCCGACAATGTAATATCGTCTGACATAGCTCCGCAAAAAGATGCTATGGCTCCAAGCGGTGAACTTCTTCGACTGCTTCTCCTTGCAAAAGAGGACGACGAGGCTGCTTTCACCGAGCTTGTCTCATCTTACCGCCCTATGCTCGAGGCATGTGCGGCACAGTACCGTTCAGAACTCTCTCCTCAGGATTTTGAGGAGTTGGAACAGGAACTACTTGTGGCTTTTCACAAGTCCGTCAAGCGTTACGACGTTCTTTACGGCGACGTCAGTTTCGGTCTTTACGCAAAGATCTGTGTCGGAAAAGCTGCCATCAGTGCACTGCGGCGCATCTGGCGTGACCGCCGCGAGACTGACGTACTTCCTTTCGTTGAGGAAGAAGAAAATTCACTCCTCGCGGAACGAAGTCCTGCAGACCTGATGATCGAAGAAGAAACCGCTGACGAGTTGAAGGCACGGATCAACTCTGCCCTCTCCCGCTACGAAAACACCGTATGGTGGATGTATTATTCCGGAATGTCCCCCTCTCAGATCGCAGTTAAGGTGGGAAAAACTCCGAAATCGGTAGGCAACGCCCTCAGCCGTATACGGCAGAAACTCCGTTCCCTGCTCTCTTAACACGACAATATGCCCGAGTAGCTTAATCACAGAGCGTTGTAGTTCATTCTCCAAAGGTGCGGTGAAATTCCGTCGAAGGGCACAATATCCATATTTTTTCAGAGGTAGAACATGTACGAAGAAGAAGTGAAGGTTGAAAACACCGAAGTTGAGACTGAGGCTCCCGAGTTCCAGGACGAAACTCTCATTTGCGTAGAATGCGGCAACGAGTTCGTGTTTTCCGCCGGTGAGCAGGCATTCTATGCCGAAAAGGGTTACACTAACAAACCCAAGAGATGCAAAGCATGCCGTGACGCCAAGAAGAACGCCGGAAAGCCCACGAAGCAGTATTACTATGCAACTTGCAGCGAGTGCGGCGGCGAAGCCAAACTCACCTTCGAGCCTTCCAATGACAAGCCTGTATACTGCAGCGCCTGCTTCGAAAAGAGAAGAAACGCCCGCTAAGGTCTACAACGCCTGACGTAACCGCTCATGCGGTATGTCTCAGTCAACCGAAACGACGAGCAGTCGAAGATTAAATTCTCTTCGACTGCTCGTCGTTTTTTATGCGGTTTCTTATTGATTTTTGTTCAATTCTGTCTTTTTTACTCAAACCGTGACGGTTTTCGCCGCGGAAGCATAAACTTTTATTGAGATGTGCCGCAAGGCACATCCGGAACGAAATCAATGAAAGGAATCGGTAACTGAACGAAAATGAACAGGTACAACGGTAATTCCGGATCCGGCAGTTCACGCTGCACAGCAGGATTCGTAAGATACGGCACTGCCGACGTTTACAATACCCGCTGCGGCTGTGCATCGGCACGCGGCGACGACGTAAACGACAACGGCAGCTGCGGCTGCCATGATCACGATGATCACGATCATGATCATGACCACGATCACGACAACTGCGGATGCGGGACCAACGCAGAAAGCAGATACGGTATCGACGGCAGACCCGTGGGCAGCGTTTACGCTCCCCTGCAAAACTTTGAGGGACTCTATGATACGTGCCGCGGACTTTCCCGCGGAACTATCTTCTCTGCCCTCGATCTCCCGCTGATGTCTGCCTGCGGCGGCAGCGGACGCGGCTGTGGCTGTGGCTGCGGATGCGGTGACAACGGTGTTTTCGACGGCATCGGCAGCGGTGTCCGTACAGCTGATTACCAAAACGGAGGTCACAGACATGGGTGAGAAAAGGTACAACGGAACTCCCGACTTTGTGTCGGGAGGAGTTTCCGTAAGAAATGAAAAAGACGGCTGCGGATGCGGCAATCCTGCCCGCGGTCGTGACAACGGACGTGATTACGGTCGCGATTACGGTCGCGATTACGGTCGCGATTACGGTCGCAGCGGCAGAAACGAAAACGGCAGCGGATGCGGCTGCGGCTGCGGCAGAAATGACAATAACGGCAATAACGTCAATAACGGCAATAACGGCGGAGACGACAACGGCTGCGGAATGAGTTGTAACGAACTTCTCAGCCGCCTGCGCGAACTCGATTTCGCCATTGTCGATGTGACAGAGTATCTCAACGTCTACCCCAAGTGCACCGCCGCCCGTGAAAAACTCGCCCGCTGGCGTGCCGAACGCGCCGACATTGCGTGCAGGTACGTGAAAAAATGCGGCGGACTTACCGTGTTTGACAACGGAAGCTGGCCGGACGTTCTGCCGTGGGAATACAACTGCGGCTGCAAGGACCGCAAGTGAGGTGACGCAGTATGTGGATTTATGAAAGAAAACTCCAATATCCGGTCAAGATCAAGGATCCCAATCCTCAGCTTGCCTCCCTCATCATCAGCCAGCTCGGCGGGCCGGACGGTGAACTTTCCGCCGCCATGCGCTATCTCAACCAGCGTTACTCCATGCCCTGCAAGGAAGTGGTCGCAACTCTGACCGATATAGGCACCGAAGAACTTGCACACCTTGAAATCATCTCGGCGATTCTTTATCAGCTGACGCGAAACGTCTGCCCTGACGATATCGCCAAGACAAATTTTGCGCCATACTTTGTGGATCACACCACGGGTATTTACCCCATTGCCGCCTCGGGAGTTCCCAACGATATGAAATATGTCGGCATCAAGGGCGACGCTCTTGCGGATCTTTCCGAATGTCAGGCGGCTGAACAGAAAGCGCGTGTGACCTATGACAATCTGATACGTCTCTCCTGCGACTGCCCGGATGTCATGGATCCTCTGCGCTTCCTCCGTGAACGCGAAGTCGTACACTTCCAGCGTTTCGGTGACTCTATGCGCATTGTGCAGGATCACCTCGACGGCAAAAACTTCTACGCTTTCAACCCCTCGTTCGATAAAATTCCCGCTGATCGCTCACACAGTCAGCGGTAAAGTTAAAAATGATCGGTAAGGGCAGCTTCGGAATCTGAATTCTCGTTTTCTGAAATCTTTCCGAATTCTTTTTTTCCGATCTGCGCTTTTCCGGTGTTCAGAAAAAAAATGCCTGCCCGCGCTTCGCGCGGGCAGGACTTTTATGTATGACCGTGTTTAATTATTCGTCAACTGTGATTCCGAGGGCGGCAAGAGTTTTGGAAAGCTGGAGCTTTACGGATTTTTCCTTACCGCTTATAGCTGATCCGATTCCGTAGTCCGCTTTGGCGAACAGAGAGTAGATCGAGCCGGAAAAATCTGTGCCTATGATCTTGATAACATAGGAAATGGAATCGTGAACAGTCTGAAGGTTCTTCGAGGACTCGAGGTCGGGAGCAGATCTTGATGCGAGCATCAGATCGAAGTAAGAAGGCATCAGAGCGTCGTCTGCAAAGTAAGAACTTGAATAGAAGGAGAGTGCTTCAAGGATCTGACCGTTGCGGGAAATGGTCTCAGCACTGCCGGGGATCAGGTAGAACATATCGGGGTTGGGACTTACATGCAGGTATGCTTTCTGATCTGAGGTATACTTCGGAACGGGCATGATACCGAACTCGATAGAAGCTTCCGCTCTCATTTTGGAGCAGTAGTACATAGTCTCGGTGGTGAAGAGTGCTTTGCCGTTCATGAACATCTGACGGGCATTTTCGGTGGTGTCGAGAAGCAGAACGTTATCTTTGCTGAAATTATCAAGCAGGTGAGTATAAACGTTTATGAAGCGGTCCTTGTCTTCAAAACATACAAAGTAAGGAACACCGTCTTTGCCCTGCTGCATGATCTCTGCCTCACATCCGGTGAGCATGACTTCGTAGAAGGTGGTCGCCTTATTGGCGATACCTACCTGGTCGGCAATGGTGAAACCGTCAACACCGTCAAGTTCGGCAACGGCATTCAGTCCGATTTCGCGCATCTTGTCGATGGTCCACTCGTTGTTGTCTACAAGTGAATACATATCAGTGACGCCGGTTTCGCTCGCAAGCTGCTTGTTGAAGTAAACGCAGCGGGCATTATCGATTCCGGTGATGAAGAAATCACTTACTGTGTAGTACAGTTTCGGACCGATGCAGAGTTTCTGCTGGGCATTCTGATCCCACCAGGGCATATCAAGGTCGATGGTATCGCAATCGTAAAGGTTGATTGCAGAGCCTTGGTTAACAACGTTCATGATCTCGGAAAGAGTTGCGGTTCCGAGGTCATACTCGTGAGCACCGGTGCCCACGCTGGTATTGACGGTCTTGTAGTTTACGTCGAGAACTTCGAGGTTCACACCATGCCGGTCTGACATAACAACGGTACGACGGTAGATAGCGTCTTTGATCGTATCACCGTCGGTATCTTCCATAGCAATATCGGTGCAGGTGTACTTTGAATCGGTAACGTATCCGGATGCAATAATGAATGTCGTATCAAGTTTTCCGGGAAGTCTGGGCTGATACTGAACGTCGGAATTCGTGTCTCCGGCGACAGTTCCGTCAGCGGAAACGGTGGTATCGGAAGCGGAACCGGTATTGCTTCCTTCACCGGATCCGGTATTACCGCACGCAGTCGCGCAAAGAACAAACATAAGTGCTAAAAGAGCACAGATGATCTTTACTGATGTGTTTTTCATGTGTTTTCTCCTTTATGGATTTTTTAACTTGTTTATTATATCACAACTTTGTTAAATAGTCAACATTATTTTTACAATTTTTCCGTTTTTGCTCTTTTTCTCATTTTTGCTTGACGCAAACTATGATTTGTGGTATCATTATGATGTATTATAATACGATTTTAACGGAGGGACGATATGGATAAGATTGAGAAAATCCTCTTTATCGGCAACAGCCATACTTATTATAATTTTATGCCCGCAATGGTCAGGGAACTGTTCGCATCCGTGGGCGAAAACGTGGAAGTCACCATGATAACAGAGGGCGGAAAATGCCTTGATTACCATGCGGCACACCGCAACACTGCCTTCAACATTCTCTGGGGCAACTATGATGTTGTCGTACTTCAGGGAAAAGCCTCCGCTTTCGATCCCGAAAAATTCGTCGCCGGCGGAGTATCAATCCATGAGGAGTTCATTTCAAAGACAAATGCGCGTACCGTGCTTTACATGGTCTGGGCTAACCGCGGAAAACCCGAACAACAGGTCCCTATGATAAAGGCGTACCGTGAACTTGCCGAGAAAACCGGTGCCGTGATCGCTCCCGCGGGTGAAGTCTGGCACAAAATCCTCAAAACACGTCCGGCACCCGATCTTTACATCGAAGACGGCAATCACGCCACCCCGACCGGCTCGTATCTTGCCGCCTCGACCATTTTCTATGCGATCACCGGACGTCAGCGTGCCCTGACCGTCACTGACGGCGAAGGGCTGCATTCAAGGCTCGGTATCGAAACGAAAGTCGCCGCAGATATTCAGCGTATCGCCTGCCGTACCACGCGCGAATACGCCGCTTTTTTTGAAGATAACACCAAAAAGGACGATAATTCCCGGAAATGAATCAGGAGCAGTCAAAAAAGTCCCCTCTTGACGGCATTTCCGTGATGCTCGCTCCGATGGCAGGAGTCACTGACCTCTCAATGCGGAAGATCTGCGCCGGGCAGGGTGCGCAATATGCGGTCACGGAGATGGTTTCCGCCAAAGCACTTGTTTTCGAACAGCTTTCCCGTCCCTCGGCACCCGCAAAAACAGCAGAACTCTGCCGTGCGGACGGAGTGATCCCAACCGCCGTACAGATCTTCGGCTCCGAGCCGGAATTCATGGCGGAGGCGGCACGCCTGATTTCCACGGGAGCATACCGCGGGTTTTCCGGTGTTCTGCCGTCCGCCATTGACATAAATATGGGCTGCCCCGTAAAAAAAGTCGTCTGCTGCGGGGAGGGCAGCGCACTGATGCGCGATCCCGGACTGATCGCCGATATCGTCTCCGCTGTGGTCAGTGCTTCTTCGATCCCCGTCACGGTAAAGATCCGTGCAGGCTGGGACAACGAACATAAAAACGCCGCGGAATGCGCCGCGGCAGCAGAAGCAGCAGGAGCAGCCGGTGTTTGCGTTCACGCAAGGACAAGAATGCAGTTTTATGCCCCCGGGATCGACCACGCCGTGATCGGTGAGGTCAAAGCGCGCGTCGGCATACCCGTGATAGGAAACGGTGACATTTACACCGCCGACGATGCCGTAAAAATGAAACAGATCACCGGCTGTGACGGAGTTGCCGTGGCACGCGGTGCCATGGGAAATCCGTGGCTGTTTGCCGCAATAAGAGCGGCATTTGAAGGAAGAGAGCCTCCCGCGCCGCCGTCTGCGGAAGAAATTCTCCGCGGCGCGCTGACGCTTTTGCACCTGACAGTTGCGGACAAGGGCGAAAAAAGAGGAGTTGCAGAAGCGAAAGTCACGATCTCGCATTATGTCCGCGGTCTTCGCGGTGCCGCCGCCGCACGCACGCAGATCATGGAAGCCATGACCGCCGCCGAAATGGAAGACGTTCTGATCCGGATGATCGCCTCTGCCGCGGATTACTCAGATATCCGATAAATCGTACGGAAAGGTTATCCCGTCTTCCCCAATACACCGCCAAAAGGGTGTGATATTTTTATAATGAAAGAAAAACCGAATATCGCAGCCGGACAAGGTGAGGAAGAACTGCTTCGTGCGGCACTTATGGATAACTCCGATGCAGACGACTTTGAGTTCCTCGTCAACTCCACCGCAGATGCGGTCTATTCAGTTGCCCTCTCCGTGGTCGGAAACCCTCACGATGCCGAGGATGCCGCGCAGGAAACTTACCTGAAAATCTGGCGTTCACGCGGCTCGTTCCGCGGAGACTGCCCCGCAAGAAATTTTGTTCTCCGCATTGCCCGCAACTGCGCCCTCGATCTCATAAGACGAAGGGACAAGCGTCAGACATCACCCTTGACGTGGGAGGACAACGGCGGAGAGATCCGCGAACTTGACCTTCCCGATACTTCCCCCGACTCCGATCCCTCCGCCGCGGTCATACGCTCCGAGGAAAATGCCGTCATCCGCGAATGCTTTGCTTCCCTGCCGCCGGAGATGCGCATGATACTCTCTATGAGAGAATTCGAAGGACTGTCATACGACGAAATAGCAGAATCTTTGGGCATCCCCCCGGGCACGGTCAAGAGCCGCATTTCCCGCGCCCGTGATAAACTTGAAAAACTGCTCCGTTCACGGAACATTTTCTGATTCCGTGCGTCATTAAATTAAGGCGCACACCCGCTTGCGCGGAAAAGACCGAAAGGAAAGAAATAAATGAAAACCACGATCTCCCACGAGGAGTTCAGAAAACTTACGGACGCATATCTCGACAGCGAACTTGACGAGGACACTGCAAATGTCCTCCGCTCTCACGCCGAAGAATGTGAAGAATGCCGTAAATATACAGAGAGCAGGATCGCTCTGCGCGGAAAACTTCGTGATGCCGCGAAGGCTCCCGAGGGACTTCGGGGCAGAATAATGGACACGATCCGTGCGCAGGCGTCTGCCGATGCCGAAGTTGAAGTCCACGTACACACGGTCATGACCGTCTCAGCACCCGCACGCCGTCCGAAAAAATACCGTATCGCCATGGCTGCGGGATTTGCCGCAATGTTCATGTGCCTTGCTCTGCTCAGCGCGGCGGTCTTTGTCCCGCTTCTCAGAGCAGATAAATCATCATCCGAGGGCAACGGCGAATTTCCCCTGCCTGACTGCGAGTGCTTTTCCGCCGATGAAGAATGCGGAAGCGAAAAAGAAGATATCGTCTGCGATGACGGGGAGAATGATGCCGTCGGGACTTCAATTATGAGATTTTCAGGATCAGTTTCCTCAATTCCGCAAGTCCCGGACACCAACGCTCCGGAGGCTGTCGAAGAAATCGATACCCTCGCAGACGCCGGAAACGTCACATCGGAATCCGCGGCTAACGTAATTTCCGATACTATCCCGTCTGCGGCAAACGACAAATCTGCGAAGAGTTCAGCCGCCGACCAAAACGTAACTGCCGGGAATAAAACCGATTCCACGTCATACACCGACGCCGATACCCGCGCGGACACGAACGGGATCAGCGCAGACCGTATCAACCACGGTTTGCTGATGCTTGCCGGCATCCTTGCCGCAGCGTCGCTTGTAGCGTTTCTCATCTCTCTCTCTTCTGTCCGTCAGATCAATGAAAAGAGAAAAAACGAAAACCATAACGGCAAAGACGGAAAAAACGAATGACAGCCTGCCGAGCCGGAAATAATCTTTACGGAAATATAAGGACATAACAAAAATGAATTCCGATAATGTCAGATACGTGGGACGCTCATCCCTCATCACATACACCGCCGGACATTTTCTCGTTGATTTTGCCTGCGGTTATATCCTCTTCAATATGTACGCCGCGGAACAGTTAGAGGCGGTCTCCGTTTCTTTTCTGTTTATATTTTATAATCTGCTTGCATTCGGCACACAGTTTGCTCTCGGCGCGGTCTCAGACATGATCCGCTCAAACGGCTCCTTCTTTGCCGTGATCGGCTGTATTCTCACTGCCGCGGGGCTTGCCGTCGGAGGTAATATTCCGTATCTCACCGTAACTCTGATAGGTCTGGGTAATGCCGCTTTCCATGTCGGCGGAGGTACTGACGCGCTGACACGCGACAACAGTATGACACGCGCAGGCATTTTCGTCAGTACCGGCACGCTCGGCATTGCTCTCGGATCTCATATGGGCACCGGCGGAAAAATCCCCGTTGTGTTCCTTATTGCTCTTCTTGTGACCGTGGCGGTCTCCGTCTTTGCTTTCTGCACCGCCAAACGCCGTATCCCCGTGCCCGACACTGAACCCGACAACGATACTCCATTCTCACGCCGCTCTGTTCTGTCCGCCGCCGGTCCCGCCGTTGCCGTGCTTATGATCGCCGTCTTTATTCGCTCATGGGTGGGTTTCACGGCATCTTTCCCCGAATCAGACAGCAAATTTGCTTTTCTTCTCCCCGCCTGTGCCGCTTTCGCGGGTAAATTCGTCGGAGGTATCCTCGCCGATCTGATCGGTGCACGAAGAGTCGCCGCAGTTTCCGTTCTCCTCTCCGCTCCCCTCTTCTTCCTCGGCGGATCACGTTTTCTTTTCTTCCTCGCGGCAGTTTTCCTTTTCAATATCGCCATGCCCGTAACGCTCGTTGAACTCGCACGCCGTCTGCCGCGTCACGAAGGCTTCGCAATCGGACTTACGACTCTCGCACTTTTTGCAGGTTATCTGCTCAGCACGGTTCTGCACGTTTCATCCTCATCCTCGCCCCTCCTGACCGCTCTTCTCGCCGTCGTCGCTGCCGCCGCTGTCGCCGTGACCGCCTCCGACCGTCGGAATTGAAATTCTGTGCCAATCAAAGCATATGGGAACCTCTAAAAATTCAGTGCGAGATGGGGCGCGAGGGATTTTTTCGTCAGACGAAACAAAAATCCGCACGTGTTGTTGCCCCACCACGAAGGATTTTTGTGAAGTATGACGGAATAAAGCACCGCGATCCCGTCCGCGATGAATATTTAGAGGTTCCCATATATCAGACTTTGAATTTTCTTTGCGCTGCAAAGGAAACCGACACAAATGCACAATCTGAAGAAAGGAACGGTCATAATTATGGATTTATTCATTCGCTTCATTTTTGCGCTTGCTCTTACCGAAGCGGTGGAGATCCCTCTTGCCTTCGGACTTCGTGCCGTATGTGTTCTTCCGCGGGATCTTTCCCACGCCGACACCCTGATCCCTGCCGCGCTCGTAAATCTGCTGACTAATCCTTTCTTGAATTTTATTCTGCTGACTGTGAATTATTTTTGGGGCACGGGAAAAGTTTATTTTTCTTTCCTTGCGGCGGGGGAGATCGCCGTACTTGTCGGTGAGGCTCTGCTCTTTCGCGGATTGTACCGCGTACGTCTTATCCGTGCCGCCGCCGTGTCGCTGATTCTCAACACTGTCTCGTTCCTTGCGGGACTTGGTTTTTCCATGGTGTTTTATTGATTGTTTTCTTAAAGGAGATTCAAAATGTTTGTTTTTTCTTCTGTACTTGACGTCGCAGTGATGCCTATGGTTGCGATCCCGCTGATGACAATCCTCGGTATCGGATGCGTTACCGCCGGACTTATTCTTCTTGCTGTTTTCCTGATCGAAAAATACATAAAAAGCAAAAAGTAATTCCCAAGGAGCAAAGTAATGCATCTTCAACACGCATTCCTTGACGCTGTGTCCGAGCCTGTCGTTGATATGCCGAATACGGCAGTACTGATCGCAGTATTCGCCATAACCGCCGCCGCTGCATGCGCCGCAGTCTTGCTTATCGGACAATTCTTAAAAAAAAATCGGAGATTTGAAAAAATGACCGAAATAAAAGTGTTTACTTTTAACCTTCGCGTGGAATCGGAATCCGACGGGATAAACCGATTCTCAAACCGCCGCGGACGAATTCTTGACTGCATACGTCAGTACCTGCCCGATGTGATCGGATTTCAGGAAGCAAAAGACGAAATGCGCAGTTGGCTCAGCGACGAACTCGCTGCCATAGGATATACCGTCGTGGGATGCGGACGCGACGCCGATATGTTCGGCGAATCCGTGATCGTCGCCTTCAAACGGGGGGCGTTCATAATGACTGACCTCGATAACCGCTGGCTTTCCCCCACACCGGATGTTCCCGGTTCAACTTTCGGCAGAGATCAGAGCCATTGCCCACGCATAATGACCGCCGTTACCCTTAAAACACGCGACGGTAATCCATTCATCTTTCTCAATACCCACCTCGACCATAAAAGCAGCACCGCACGCTTCCTCGGTGCGGTGGAAATTATGCAATATCTCTCCGTGCGCGGACTCCATTTCATTATCACCGGCGATATGAATGCCCGCCCCGGAGATCCCGAACTTGATCCTTTCACCAATTATCAACCCTGCGGTGAAACAGTGTGCGACCTCACCGAAGGACTCGGCACTACTTTCCACGGCTTCGGACACCGCTCACCCGACCGCGAAATTAAAATTGACTATATCTATTCCGATCTGCCCGCTGACGCATCTAAGTCATTTGTCGTTCCCGATTCTCCCGTTGACGGCGTTTATATCTCCGATCATCGCCCCGTGTGCGCTTTCGTTAACGTGTAAATCTCATACTTCCCCCACAAAAAACACATTACGGGGATACTTTGAATGAAAAGGTTACAAAAGAGACGCGATTGTGGAGGGATTTTTGAAAAAATCCCCCCACACCCCCAAAAACTTTTGGTATTATGTTAAATCAGTCGATTATTTTGGTTCAGAACTTGCTGTCTCATAGAGACAGCAAGTCAAAAACGGCGGGCAGGAGCCGCCGTTTTTGAGCAATATCCTGCGGTTTTGGCACAGAAAACAAACGAATTTCCATTATTTTTGTGCCAAAACGGCGAATTTCATTCGCCGAGCAGGATTTGCAGGGGTGGATCACGTAAGTGAGACACCCCTTTCGACGTTGCGCCCCCGCAACGTCTTTGGACGCAGAATTCAGGTGGGCGGCGTTTCTTCTGTTGCGGTTATTCATTTTTTCCTTTATACAAAGGAAAAAGTATTTCTATGGTTTTTTCCCAAAAATAGAGTTTAAAAAAACTGTTTTTGTTTTTAAAAGGTATAAACAAATGTGCAGGTTCTGCCTGCCTGCCGCCGCGTGCGGCGGCACGGTCGGTGCGGTGCTTTTGGCACCGACCGTCAGGGGCTGAAAAAAGAAAACGCCGACGTTCAGTCGGCGTTTTCCCTTTTTCAGGCGGGGACGGAGTCCCCGGACAAGTGCAGGCTCTGCCTGCCCTGCAAGATTATTCGGCTTTGGGAGCCTCAACGGGGCATACGCCGGCGCAGGCACCGCACTCGATGCACTTATCGGCATCGATCACGTACTTGCCGTCGCCCTCTGAAATAGCACCGACAGGGCACTCTTCTGCGCAGGTTCCGCAGGAAATGCAGTCATCAGTAATTTTGTAAGCCATTATGTTACCTCCGTATTATGTGTTCTTGCGCCGGGGAGGATTTCTCCTGCCCATTGCGCATATATTCTATCACAAAACTTTCGTTTTGAAAATAGTTTTATTGATTTTTTTTGCCCGCAAGTCGGTTTTTTTCGGCTGATGCGGTCTTTTTTCGTTTTATGCGGTCAATTTTCGTGCTCTTCGCTCACGGGTTCCTCGTCAGCCGCAGAGTTTCCCTCTCCGCCGTTTTTCCTCAACTTGCCGCGGAATCTTCCGTTTCTGCTGCCGTTTCCTGCAGCAGCGGAATTTTCCCCTGCTTCCTCGTCATCCGGACGTTTGAGTGCGGCACGTGTCAGCACCGTGATCTCATCGAGGTGATACGTCTTCGGTGCCTGATCCGGCTTGTCGTCAAGTTTTACGCGCAGAGTATATCCGACCGGATGGATCTCCGTCACGACACCCTGACCGTCAGCCGTCTTCACCACGGAATCCGGCGGCGGCATCAGTGCGATTTCCCTCTCGTACGTATCCTCTTCAAATCTCAGACAGCACATCAGTCTGCCGCAGGTACCCGAAATTTTTGACGAATTGAGGGACAGTCCCTGTTCTTTCGCCATCCGGATGGAAACCTGAGCAAAGTTCGGCAAAAATCCCGAGCAGCAGAGTTTCCGTCCGCACACTCCCCAGCCGCCTATCATCTTTGCTTCGTCACGGATTCCTATCTGCCTCAGTTCTATCCGCGTGCGGAAGACCGACGCCAGATCCTTCACGAGTTCGCGGAAATCAACCCTGCCCGCAGATGTGAAATAAAAGATCAGTTTGCTGTTGTCAAAAGTATATTGTGCGCCAACAAGTTTCATATCGAGTTTGTGGGCGGCGATCTTGCCTATACAGACGGTGAAAGCCTCGTCTTCACGGCGGTGATTGTCGGAATTGTGTGTCACGTCGGCGGCTGTCGCACGGCGTACCACCTGACGCAGAGGCTGGACTATTTCGGATTCCAGCACTTTGCAGTTTGCTTTCGTTACATCTCCGAATTCAACTCCACGCGCCGTTTCCACTATTGCGTGATCGCCGACGTGGAATATTTCATCTCCGGGGGCAAAATAGTATGTCTTTCCTCCATGCAGAAAGCGTATTCCCACGATCTCCGTTCCCTCGTCGCCCGCCTTGTCGGTCGGCTGCGGTACGTCGGCAAAAACCGAATCAAGCGTGGGATCGGGCGGCATGGAATCAAGGATTGAATCGTCTTCATGCCCGATTATTCCGAAATTCTCGTCAGTGTACCGGCGTGAATAATCTGACTTAAAACTCTCGTCGGTGAAATTCAGAGCGGGATTCTCACGGGGGGCGGTATATATCTGTTCCGCGCCCTCACCTGCTTCGGGAGCGACTTGATTTATGTCCTTTTCGGTTTCCGGTCTGCCGTCAAATTTATACTCCGTTCTCTTGTCCGGTTTATTTTCGTATCTGTTGTCAGATCTGTTTTCGGCGTTTCTCTGACCTTTGCCGTGATTCGGACCGTGACTGCGGCTTCCGTTTCTGCTGCGGTTTTGTCTGTTCCCGCTGTTGTTTCCGTCGCTGACGTAATTATTTCCGCGGCGGTCGTCGGATCGTTTTTCGTTGTTTTTCTTCCCGCCGGAGTTTTCGGCGGATGCCGCCATGCGCACGGATTCGCCCGTGCCCGGGGCATTTCCGTTCCCCGCGGAGCGGCGGCGGTTATGATTGTTGTGGTGGCTTCCGGATCGGCGTTTTCCTCCGTGTCCTCCGCCATCGGCACTTCCGGACGAACCGGAAAACTCACCGAGTTCCATTTCAATATCGTTCATTATCGTACTCCAATTATTTTTTCATCTGGATCTTCATCGGCATCAGCCGAGCATTCCGGCGTTCTGAAGCATCTTCATAAGTGTCAGCCGGACGTTGTAATTTTTTTCAAGAGACGTGATCGCCCCTGTCACGGCGTCTTCTAATGAAAGCAGGCGTCTGAGCGAATAACAATCCGCCAGCATAACGGCACTTTCTCTGTCGGAGAAGAAGAGTATCGGTGCTTCGGTGTCACGTTTGAGCACCGTAAGATCACGCAGGGCAAGGCGTACCGTTTCGAGTTTTTCCCGTGCCGAATCGCGCGTTGTTCCGCCGTCACCGCATACATGAAGCATTATTTCGGCTCCGTGTCCTCCGCCGGAACATATCCGGCAGAATTTTTCCGCAAACTCACGCATTGCAACCGTCTTTTCCGCTTCTTTGCGGTCGCGCGTGCCGCAGAGCAATTCCATCGCCCGTCCTGCCGAGCCTCCCGCCGACGCCGTCAATGCATTGAACGTATGCGGATCACGGTCCCTTATCTGCTCCGCAGACGGCATCTTCATCAGCACCGTCTTTGCCGTCATCTCCGGTGTCAGCGGCTGCATCCGCAGCACCGGCGCACGGCTGCGCACGGTTTCGAGCAATTCGTGCGAATTCTCGCAGAGCAGCAGAAACACGGCGTATTCCGGCGGCTCTTCAAGTGTCAGCAGAAAAGCATTCTGCGCCTGAACTGTCATGGTATCCGCGTCTTCTATGATATATATCTTCCGATCAAGGTCGTTCGGGTAGATATGAACGTCTTCACGCAGAGCACGTACCGCATCAACTCCGACTGAGGCTTTATCATCTCTGCCGACAGTTATGACGTCGGGACAAATGCCCGCGAATATCTTCCGGCAGGAGGAACATTTTCCGCAAGGCAGGTCGTATCCTTCATCCGTGCGGTGCTCACAGCAGAGTGCTGCCGCAAAATCACGCGCCAGCGTATGCTTTCCCGTTCCGCGCGCCCCTTCAATGACGTAGGCGTGGGAAACGCTCGGGACCTCAGCGCAAAGACCGCTGCCGAGCCTTGCCCGAAGAGCATCATTTCCGCAGATATCCGGAAAAATCCGTCTCATATCCCGCCTCCTCACACACTTGATCATTGTATTATACCATTTTTGCGCGCGTTTGTCAAGCCGCAGCCGCAGGCAGTTTAAGGTATATTTCGCCGATCGGGAAGACTTTTGTTCTCAAAGTCTTGAAAACGCGGCGGTTTTGTGATATGATATTTTCAGTATATCGTGATACGATATTTTCAGTATATAATATTTAAAGAATAGAGGGAGATACCGCCCGTGGCGGCGATTTCGGAATAATATGGGAAAATTTGACGGTTGGCTGATTTGTTCCGACTTTGACGGGACTCTTTATGTTGACAAGAAAATATCCGTCGAGGACTGCGAGGCGATTCGTTTTTTTCAGAGCGAAGGCGGTCTTTTTTCCTTCGCCAGCGGAAGATTTGCCGATATGCTTGACGATATGGCAGTGGGAGTGACGTCAAATGCCCCTGCCGCTGCCCTCAACGGCGCCGTCATCAACGGTCTGCCGGATCCGGACGGAAAACGTCCCGCTCTTTACCGCGGCGGGATCGACCGTGACACGGCGGCGCGTATCTGCTTCGATTTTTACGACCATATCCCCGGGGTGACACGCATCGTGTTCTACACGTGGGAAGGTTCAGTTGACGTGCGGCGCACGGACGATCCGCCAACAGACAGAAAAGAACTCATCGGCTCACTTCCGGCTGTCCTCTCCAAAGCGGCGGTGTATCTCACTGCGGAAGATGCCGAGGAGATGTTCGCCGAGATACGAAAAACTGCCGAAAAGTATTACAGTGTGACACGCAGTTGGCTGCGGTGCGTTGAGTTCAATGCTCCCGAAGACACGAAGGGTTGTGCCGTTAAGCGGATAAAGGAAATGACGGGCGCGGAACATCTCGTGTGTATCGGTGACTATGACAATGATGTGGATATGATCCGTGCCGCAGATATCGGATACGCCGTGGGCGATGCTTCAAAGTCCCTGCTTGCCGCCGCCGACCGCGTTACGGTCCCTGCGCGGGAACACGCCGTTGCCGCTATGATCGCCGAACTTGAAAGGAAAGATTTGTGACTGACGGTCATTTTTCCGGTTGTATGCTGTTTATCCGAAAGCTTCTCCCGCTTTGACTTATTTCCATAAGAAAAAAATTTTTGATCACATCTTTACAGTTGTGGTTTTTTCCGCACAGATGCGGATAATACACCCGAAAAGGAGTAAACACAATGGAAATCGGTGTTCTGACGTCACTTAATCAGAATGTGGAAGACAATATCCGCAAAGTCGCGGAGCTTGGTATCCCCACCGCTCAGCTCAAATGCTGGAACAGCACTTTTCTCACGGACGAATACGCCGACCGTGCCGCTGCCGCCGCGCGTGAGTACGGCGTGAAGATCACTGCCTTCTGGTGCGGTTGGGACGGAATGTCATATTGGAATTTTTATGAGGGTCCGCTGACTCTCGGTCTTGTCCCGCGCGAATACCGCGCCGAAAGAATGAAAATGCTCCTCCGCGGTGCCGGAATTGCCCGCCGTATGGGCGTTTCCGACGTCGTGACTCACGTCGGATTCCTGCCTGAAAATCCCGCCTCCACCGAATATCATGAGATCGTCGCCGCGCTGCGGTATATCGGCAAACAACTCCTCCCCCACGGTCAGTATTTTCTGTTTGAGACCGGTCAGGAAACTCCCGTCACCCTGCGCCGCACCATTGAAGAGGTCGGCACGGGAAATCTCGGGATCAATCTCGATCCCGCAAATCTTCTGATGTACGGCAAGGGAAATCCCGTTGATGCCCTTGACGTTTTCGGTCAATACGTCCGCGGGATCCACGGAAAAGACGGCGAATATCCCACCGACGGGCGGAATCTCGGAAAAGAAAAGCCTCTCGGAGAGGGGCGCGTGGACTATCCGCGTTTTATCCGACGCCTGCGCGAGATCGGATACGACGGAGCGATCACCATTGAACGTGAGATTTCCGGCGAGCGTCAGATCGAGGATATTGTCAAGGCGAAAGCACTGCTTGAAAAGCTGATTAGCGAATAAAACCGCGTAGCCGCCGGATCACTGCACGATCCGGCGGCTGCCGCTTGTTTTCAGCCTTTGGCAATCATATTTTCTTGACTTCTTTCCCGACATATTGTATAATTAGTTCAGTATTTTGGGGATTCACGAGGTTTTTTATGGATCACGAAGAAAATGCCCGCGGTGATGTCGTCGAAGTCGGCAGCCGCGTGCTGCTTTACCGTTCTTCCCACGGACTTGCGTGGGGAACTGACGCTTATCTTTTAGCATCATATCTGCGCCGCGGTCGGCGCGCCTGCGAACTCGGCACCGGCTGCGGGGTGATCTCTCTGCTCGCCGCCGCCCACGGTAAATTTTCTCATATTGATGCCGTGGAGATCCGCGAGGATATGGCTCAGCTTGCCCGCCGGAATGTTGACCTCAACGGTCTCGGCGACAAGGTGAACGTGATCTGCCGCGATCTGCGGCAGATCAGCCACGAATTTATTGCGGAGGAAATGGGCGGACGTTTTGATGCCGTTTTTGCGAATCCCCCCTACATTTCACACGCGGGCATGAAGAATTTCGACGATGCCGCCGACGGTGCGCGTCACGAACTCTGCGGCGGAATCGGGGATTTCTGCTCAGCTGCGGCGCGTCTTTTGAATCACGGCGGTGTTTTTTACTGCGTTTTCCGTCCCGCGCGGCTTGCGGATCTGACGGAAGCACTCCGCGCCGCCCGGCTTGAACCGAAAAAGGCTGTCTTCGTATATCCCGACCCGTTCACGTCTCCGTCTCTTGTCATTGCGGAATCCCGACTCGGCGGCGCGCCGGGACTTGATGTTGCTCCGCCGCTGTTCTTCTACCGTGACGGAAAAGACGTTTCTCCGCGTGTTATGTCCGACAGGATGGCGAAAATATACGATACCTGCTCATTCTGAAAAGGCAGTCTGCCGGCAATTTTTTATTTTCGAAAAGGTCTTTTATGTCTTATTTTACTAAATTCAAATGTATCGTCCTGGATCACGACGATACTACCGTCAATTCCTCACCCGAGGTCAATTATCCCGCTTTCCTCGATACCCTCTCGAAACTCCGCCCCGGTGTCACTTACACCTACGACAGTTTTGTCAGCCTCTGCTCCGATCCCGGTTTTGACGGTCTCTTCCGCGGTATTCTCGGATTTTCCGACTCCGAAATGGAATTCGAATCTTCAAATTGGCTTCGCTTCAGCGAAGAAACGATTCCATCTCCATTTCCCGGGATCGCCGAACTTATCTCCCGCCAACGCGCCGCAGGAGGTATCGTCTGCGTCGTCTCTCATTCGTGGCGCAGCGTGATCCTCAAGGTCTGGAACGCCCACTTCGGCACCGAGCCGGATGCCGTCTATGATTGGAACGAAGGCGAAGGCAGGCGCAAACCCGATCCCTTCCCTCTCTTTGATATCTGTGACAAATTCCGCATCTCCCCCTCCGATATCCTCGTCGTGGACGACGCGATACCCGGAAGGGATATGGCTCTCGCCGCCGGTGCACGCTATGCCGCCGCAGGCTGGGCAAAACAAGCACCCGCAGTCCTTGCCGCCCTCCGCGCCGGCTGTGACGGTGATCTGAGCCGGTATTTTGATTCCGTCAAGGAACTTATGGAGTATATTTTCAATGAGTGATACAAGAAGACTGTTGAGTTACGTCCGACGCGCAGTCGACGATTACAATATGATCGAAGACGGCGACGTTATCGCCGTGGGGATCTCCGGCGGCAAAGACTCCCTTACTCTGCTTACCGCACTCGCCGGACTGCAAAAATTCTACCCAAAGCATTTCTCTGTCCGCGCCGTCAGTATCGACATGGGACTTCAGGGTATGGATTTCTCCCCTGTGGCAGAATACTGCCGCGAGCTCGGCGTTCAGTACGACATTATTCCCACTGAGATCTCGCACATAATTTTTGACGTGAGAAAAGAATCCAACCCCTGCTCTCTCTGCGCCAAAATGCGCCGCGGTGCTCTCAACCGTGCCGCCGTCGATCTCGGATGCAATAAGGTCGCGCTCGGACATCATTTTGACGACGTGGTGGAAACTTTTATGCTCAATCTGTTCTTTGAGGGCAGGATCGGCGTTTTCAGTCCCGTGACCTATCTTTCCCGCATGAACGTCACCGTGATCCGTCCGCTTATCTATATGCCGGAAAAAGACGTGCGGTATTTTGCCTCCCACGCGGATCTTCCCGTCGTGACTTCCACCTGCCCCGCCGACGGGAACACCGAACGCGAACAAATGAAGCAGCTGCTTGCCCGCCTCGACCGTGAACATAAGGGACTGCGTTACCGTATCTTCGGGGCGATCCTGCGCGGAGAGATCGACGGATTCCGCGAAATCTCCCGTATGCAGGGGATAAAAGCATACGACGACAATGAAAAAAAAGAAGAAGAAATTACCGATACGGATTTACAATAAAGGAAACCTCTGAAAAAACAACACGGGTGCGAAA
>JAKSOD010000027.1 GCA_024405755.1 Clostridia bacterium | reverse complement strand
TTCTGACTATCTCGGTATCTCTTTTGCCCTTGCTAATGCTACGGTTTGATGTGTTTTTGAAAATACTGCCTTATCAACACGTAGCAACCGACAAAAGAGACTTTTTTGAATGATGTTTGCCCTGCGGGGCATGAGGGGCAAACATCGCATCATTGCAGACATCGTTTGCAACATCATTTTCACGAGAGTTCAATACCATCCACCACTTTTCCGAAATATCTTTTTTGTAGTCCAATCACAAAATCGTACGATTCAGGACTCCTGTCTGAACGGCACCGCCGGTCAGACATACATTTGCGCCGCTCCATTATTCGCATCAAGCCGGATCCCACGCGCAAATACTGGTTCTGAATCCTTCTGCCGCTGACACAAAAATAAGCCTTGCGTGAACAATGCGCTTTTTAACGATGTGTTCACTTCGTGCGTGTTTTTTCTCTGTCTGCTTGACAAAAAACCGCAATTATGCTATGATATATTTGATTATAACGCTGCTATAAAAACACATTATGAAAGGAAAAATAACAAAAATGAAAATGAAAAAACTTATTGCAATTCTCCTCGCTGTCGTTCTCTGCTTCGCAGCAGTAAGCTGTACAAGCAAGGGCGACGGCAATACCACTACCGCAGCTGCGAGCACCTCCGATGCTCCCGCAGACAGTTCCGCTCCTGCTGATGACACATCCGATTCCGGAACAGATACCACAGCTGACAATCTTTACACCTACGATCACATAACCGTCGCACTTCCCGAAGGATTCACTCTCAACGAAAACGCCGGCACCCCCTTGGCATTATGCCCTGACTACCCCTCAAGAACAGACAACATCGCTTTCTCCAAGGGCGGCGCAGACAATATTGCCAATTACACACGTGAACTTCTTGACAGCATTTATTCTCAGACTTTTGCCGGTTTCGGCGAATCCACCGTTTTTGAAAAGACCGTGATTGACGGTAAGGACGCTATCAAATACGGATGCACCTTCACTCAGAACAACGTCGCCATGACTCTGATTCAGATTATGATCTTCGGATCAACGTACAGCGACGTGCTGACCTTTACCAGCGTATCCGGTTACTACGACGCCGCTTTTGAAGCTGTCATCGCTTCTATTTCCGTTGCCGACTGATTCAATATATTGAGGGTGGGTTAAAAAATTCGTTTCCGGTTTTTTTAACCCACCCATTATTTTGCTCTCCGAGCTCAGTTCTTCACCTTGCGCAGAACTGCGCTCGGAGTTATTTTGTAATCGGCAGATCGGGATCGTCTTTTCCTTTTTTGATAGATATGATCCTCACGGGATAACTGTAATTCGCATTGACCTGCACCGTCACCTCGTCGCCCACTCTGTGACCGAGCACAGCTTTTCCAAAGGGAGATTCCTTTGAAATATTGTTTGTAAACACGTTATTCCTCGTAGTGGTGACTATCCTGTATGTTTCCTTCTCGTCGTCTTCCGGCAGGTACACTTCGATAACGTCAAACAGTCCCACCACGTCTTCGGGAGAATCGGTGCTGATCACTACTGCGGTCTTTATCATATTCTGCAAGAAACGTATGCGCCGCTTGTTTGCGTTAAGTTCCTGCTTTGCGCATTTATATTCCGCGTTCTCGCTCAGATCTCCGTACTCACGGGTACGGGAGACTTCTTCTAAAAGTCCAGGCATCAGTTTCTGACGCTCTGCGATCTCATCTTTCATTTTCTTTATATCTATTTCGGTCAATTCGTCGTGCATTTTTCGCCTCTCGTACATTTTATTTTTCCGCAGGTTTGCGCGGAATACGTACCTTATAATAAAATTATACTGTTTTTTCTTTTTTATGTCAAGTAAAGGCGGATTTTTTACCTTTTTTCAAAAGCAAAACACCGGGATGTCACATTAAGACACCCCGGCAAAAACCGAATTCTTTACACTGTATTCCGTGACCCCGCTGACAGTCTCACCGTCGATCTGAAGAGCACAGGGACGGTCAAATTTCACATGAACTTCGTGACCTTTGATAACATCAACATTCTTTTTATACTTCAAGTGTTTTCCTTTGAAAATACTCGGAAAAACCGCGACGATCTTTACTTTTGAAATATTATGGACCACCACGACCGTCACCGAATGTTCCTCATTCAGTCTGTCCTGATCCGGTGCGATCATCATTCCGCCGCCGTAATACCTTCCGTTCATTGTCGGCACGAGCCACACTTTCCGGAACTTTCTCGTCACCCCGTCAACAGTCACCTCGGCGTTCACGGGTTTGAAACAGAACGCAAGTCCCTTCAAAGCTATGGAAGTATAGTTTATCGGCTTGTCGGTCAATTTTCTGCGCCGGTCGCCTTCCTCGCAGCAATACCCGTCGATCCCGAAACCTACGTTGTTTATGAATCTGTATTTTTTCCCCTTCACCGTAACGGATGGTAAATTTTTCACGTATCCCGTGATTTCAAAAGGATCATTACCCCTTTTTTTGCCGACATCACCGAGGAAATCGTTCCCGCTTCCGGTGGCGTAATAATATATACTATTTTTAAAATCAATTCCGTCAATGTAATTCACAAATTTATTCAGCGTACCGTCTCCGCCTGAAATGAGCACGATCTCCTCGGGGGAGAGACCGGCAAAAAACGCACGGTAATCCTCAACTGTCGTTATATCTTTATATGTAATCTCATTTCCGGCAAGGATCCCGTCAAGCGCAAAGGTCTCCTCTTTTCCCGTGCTGTTTCCGGCAAGAGGATTATATAGAACCGTATACTTTTTCAATTATGCGTTTTACCTCCGGTTTTTCCCGCGCGGCAGGCGGAATGACTTTATCTGAAAAATCAAACGAAAATATTATATATCATTTTCCCCCTTATTTCAACCGTAAGTTTTATTATTTTCACAAAAATTTACATTCATTATATAAAATTGTCTTGATTTTGTTTTATGGTTGTGGTATGATGTAATTTGTATTTTTATTGCTTTTTCGTTTGACCGTGAAATAAAGCATTATCCATATACACGGAGGAATCAATTCATCAATGAACAGAAAAAAAGCGTATCCCCTTTATGAAACCACACATTTCAGCGATTTCCGCGAAATGACCGAGCAGGCGGGAGCCAACTTCCCCGACAAAGTCGCGTATTCATATAAAAAAGTCCCAGGCGATACCGAAACCGTAGATATAACCTTTACAGAGGTACGCGATTCCGTTCGCGCCCTCGGAACTGAGGAAATCGCCCTCGGACTGCGCGGCAAAAAGTGTGCCGTGATCGGTGCCTGCACCATAGGTTGGATCTATTCATTCTATTCCGTTATGTCAGTCGGAGCGGTTTCTGTTCCGATCGACAAAGAAATGCCCGCAGCCGATATGGCAGCGACATTGAAGCGTGCCGGCACATACGCTGTATTCTACGGATCTGAAACCGCTCCGAAAATCGAATATCTTCGCGAACATTCAGGTGCAGAACTCTTTATCTGCATCAACGGCGAACTCCCCGCCGCCGGCGTCGAAGCCGGGGATCTCACCATTGAAGATATGATAAACAGCGGATCCGAAAAGATCGCTGCCGGAGACTCCTCATACTTTGATTACGAAATAGATCCCGACCGTCTCGTTTCCATTGTCTTTACTTCCGGCACCACCGGCAAAGGCAAGGGCGTTATGCTTTCAAGTGCCAATATCATCACCGACATGACGCAGGGAATGTACAACTTCTCCGTAACCGACAAAACAATGATGGTCCTGCCCTCTCACCATACTTTCGGCTCTACCGTCGTTCTGGTCGGTCACTTCGTTCAGGGGTGTCATATCTACCTCACTTCCGGTATCAAATATCTTGTCCGCGAACTTAAAGAACAGAAACCCAAACATCTCGTGCTCGTCCCCCTCTTCGTGGAAACACTTTACCGCAAGATCTGGTCCACAGCCGAGAAAAACGGTTCCGCAAAGAAACTCAAAAACGGTATCAAGGTCAGTGCCGGGCTGCGCAAGGTCGGAATCGATATGAGACGTAAACTGTTCAAGGAAGTTCTCGACACCTTCGGCGGTGAACTTGAATTCATCATCTGCGGCGGTGCCGCTCTCAATCAGGATATTATCGACTTCTTTGACGCCATAGGGATCACGATCCTCAACGGATACGGTATCACCGAGTGCGCACCTCTTATCTCCTGCAACCGAAACGAGTGGCAGAAAAAAGGAAGCGTCGGCACGCCCATTATCGGTGAAGAGATCAAAATCGCCGATCCCGACGAAAACGGCGAAGGTGAGATCTGTGCCAAGGGCCCCAACGTCATGCTCGGTTACTACGACGATCCCGAATCAACCGCCGCCGTATTTGATGAAAAAGGATTTTTCCACACAGGAGATTACGGAAAACTTGATGAAGACGGCTGGCTCTATATCACCGGACGCCTTAAAAACCTTATAATTTTCAGCAACGGCAAAAACGTCTATCCCGAGGAGATCGAAACAGAGCTTTCCCGCATCCGCGGTGTCAACGAAGTCATTGTCTACGCCGGTGAGAGCAAGTCCGATCCCAAGAAGGAAGTTATCGTTGCCGAAATCTTCCCCGATTACGAACAGCTTAAATTTGACGGTATCGAAGATATCCAGAAATACTTCAACGATCAGGTAAGGATCGCAAACAGCAATATGGCACCATACAAAAAAGTCGGTCTTGTAAAGATCAGAAAAACAGAGTTCATAAAAAACACATCAAAGAAGATCACTAGATTCTCTATTGACAAATCCATTGACTGAAAAAACTGTGCGGTCTCATTAAGACAGCACAGCAAAAAACGGCGGTCAGAAGCCGCCGATCCAAATGCCGACGGGGTGTTGAAAAACTCAGAAACGAGTTTTTTAACACCCCTATGTATTATTCAAGATAAATCTGTTTCGTTTTATTTTATTCTCGGCAGAGTCACGGGAAGAGTTACCAGCCCCTCTAAGAATAGAGCCCCTTCTTTTGCGGGATGATACTCGATGAACTTCATTTCGTCTTTGCCGATTTCAACGGTTACGTAATCGTTTGCATCAAAGGCTTCGCCGCCTGCTTCATCATAAATGAAGAGTTTTCCGTCGCGGAGGACGTATTTCATGTCGGACGCGAAAGATGATGTATCAATGGCGTCGGAAATCGACTTTCCGAACTCTTCTCTTGTCATACCCAGAGCAGCATAAACATCTTCGAGAGTTCCTTCCTGCCCGCCTTCTTTCATTATCATGAGCATATAATCTTCGAATCCTTTAAGAGCCTTCTCAACGTAATCGCTCACGAAAGCGTCTTTTTTGGCTTCATCAACTTTGAGACTGGCACTGCCGTCATCCTTGAACACGAAAATAAGGGGAAGGATCACGGAATCAATGGTCATACCGTCTATACCGAGTTGAGCATACATTGCGGTAATGGTACCGGAAAGATCAATGTCGAATCCCCATGAACCTACAATGGATGCTGAAGAAGGATCGGAAGTAATATCGCTGTCGGAAACGGTATCCTGAGAATCGGCAGCAGATGTGTCATCTGCGGGGACAGATGTGTCATCACCGACAGGAGCGGTGCTTTCTGAGGGAGCATCTATTGTGCTCTCAGCTACGGTAGTGGTATTGCCGTTTTCCTCACCTTTGCAGCTGACTGCTGCAAAGCAGAGAACAGCAGCGAGGAGAATTGCAATGAGTTTTTTCATTTTCATTTTTTGTTACCTTTCCTTTCAGAAATGATTGTATTGTCGGAGAAAGACCTCCTCACAATGTTATCTAATATAATACATCATTTTGAGTAAAAAGTCAAGTTATTTGGGATTTACTGATATTATATTCCGCGACTGACACTTGACATTGGGGCACCCTTGTGATATCATAATATATACTTGGATAATTATGTTTAATTGAAACCCAATCTGAAAGGAACAGCCGTTAATTATGGAAAGAACACACATTGCAAAAGTCGTACCCGGTGAAAAAGTCAAAATTGCCGGATATATCGAAAATCTGCGCAACAAGCGCACTATGGCATTTCTCGTCATCCGTGATATTACCGGAAAGATTCAAGTCACCCTCGTCAAAGAAGAACATCCCGAACTTGCCGCTGTCGTTGATCAGCTGACCATTGATTCCGTCATCACCGTCACCGGTGAGGCTGTCGCCAATGACTACGTCAAACTCGGCGGTATAGAGATCCTCCCCGAGGAGATCCGTATTGAATCTGTTGCCGACGCTCTTCCCATCAAGGAAGACTCCGCTATCGATTCCCGCCTTGATTACCGATGGATCGACCTCCGTACCGAGAAAAATACCCTTATTTTCAAGGTCCAGACCGAAATGACCGCAGCTATGCGCAAGTTCCTGCTTGACCGTGATTTTCTTGAATTCCACTCACCGAAAATTATCGGTGCCGCAAGCGAGAGCGGATCCGAAGTCTTTAAACTGAAATATTTTGACGGAGATGCTTACCTTGCACAGTCTCCTCAGTTCTATAAACAGATGGCAATGGCAGCCGGATTTGAGCGCGTTTTCGAGGTCGCTCCCGTATTCCGCGCAGAGAAATCCCACACAAGCAAACACGCAACCGAATTCACCGGTTTTGACCTTGAATTCAGTTACATTGACGACTTCCACGACGTTATGAAGTTTGAGGAAGATCTCATCACCGATATGATCGAAAAAGTTGCCGCAAAATACGGCGACGATATCAAACGCCTTTACGGTATCGACACCATAGTTCCGAAGAAGCCTTTCCCCGTTATGACCGTTGCCGATATATATAAGGAGCTTGAAGCGCGCTACGGATACACAGTTCCCGAATCCGAAAAAGGCGACCTCACCACCGAGGCTGAGAAGATGACGTACAAGCTCGCCAAAGAAATGTTCGACCACGAGTTTCTGTTTGTCACCGACTTCGACGTTAACAAACGTCCTTTCTATCACATGAGAAAAGACGGCGTTCCTCAGGGATTCGATCTGATATGGAGAGGCGTGGAGATCACCTCCGGCTCACAGCGTGAACACCGCTATGCAGAGCTTTGTGCCAACGCCGCCGAGAAGGGACTTACCGAAGACGTAAAATTCTACACCGAATTCTTCCGCTACGGCTGCCCGCCTCACGGCGGATTCGGCGTGGGTGTGGACCGTCTGACCATGCTCTTCCTCGATCTTTCGATCAAGGAAGCACAGTTCATTTTCCGCGGTCCCGACAGACTTAATCCTTGATCACAGTAAACACTAAAAACGGTGCTGCCGCAAATGCTCAAAACATTTGCGGCAGCACCGTTTTCAGCTTCTTATTCTTCACAGATCACGAAATTAAAAGAATACGGCTCAGAAGATGTTTCCTCAAAAACTGAAAGAAGTCTGTCGGCGTACGATCCGAGACTCTTACGCATGTCCTTGTCATTCAAGAGCACCACGCAGGTATTCTTTCCGAGTTCCGACAGGCAGTCGGCAAGGGCATCAAGATTTTTTCCGTAATACGGAGGAAAATCCGCTTCCTTCGCAATATAGGCGTGCGTCTCCTCCGGCGTTTTCATCATTTTTCCGTCAAGTATAATTACTCTCATTTTAATCAACCATTCCTTTCGGCACTTTGTGCAGAAAGGCACAAATGTGCGGCGTGAAGCAACTCCGTCTTCGGGTTATGGATTTTATATGTTTCACGCTGTTCTCCCTCAGGGATTCCCGTACAGCAGCGTAAAGTGCTCATAGTGATCGTCGGTGTAGTAGATAAGACCGTCATTGGAATATACTATTCTCTTTGAACCTCTTGATGACGCTCCCATGGTGTCAATATCACATTCGTGATACTGTCTTCCCTTCTTTGCCGGAAGCAATCCCTCAGCATTGCCGAAATAGTCACCGCCTATGCTGCATCCCGGATAATACTTTTCAAGAGAACCGCCTTCCCAGCCTTTGCTGCGCGCTTGAGTCTTCGTCACAAAATTCGACGGCAGACAGCCGTATGTGTGAATATACTCCGCCACATCTTCTTTGGAAGTGTATTTACCGTTTTTTGCGATCTTCTGCTGAACCGTTGTCTCCGGTGCCGCCGTTGTTTCGGGAGCCTTGGTGGTGTCCGGTGTCTTTGATGTTTCGGGAGGCTCTGACGTATCAGACTCTGAAATTGAGTCCGGATTTACGGGATTTTCCGTATCTATGTCACTCTGCGGCGTACTGTCGGATTGGGACTGCGCGGGATCCGTCGGATCAGCGGGTTCGTATTGCGCCGTAGTGATGTCTCCGCCGAAAACGGTTCCGATCAGATCTTTGATGCTTCCGCCGGATACCAGATAACCTATGAGAAGTACCGCAGCGAGAACTGCTGTTATTATGTACTTTGAGTTTTTGCCGGTAAGCAGTTTTTTCAATTTGTCCATTTTTGTTTTCCTTGTTTTCGCTTTTTGCACTTTGAGGCGGCATTACGCTCTCCGTTTCCGCACTCGCGGTACGTTTAACAGCATCCTGCCGCCTCTTGATATGTCTTCTTTTCTTTTTATTCGCTCATTTGGCGTCGCGAAGTCCCTCTTCGTCGGGCACTTCCACCATTCTGATGTCAGCTCCGAGTCCCGCCAGCTTTCCGACGATATCATCATATCCGCGTTCGATAGATTCAACTTTCGTGATCTCTGTCGTCCCTTCGGCTGCAAGTCCGGCAATAACGAGAGCCGCACCGGCACGAAGGTCTACCGCCTTGACGGGAGCACCGGTAAGTCTCGGCACTCCGACAATAGTGGCTGTTCTGCCGTCACAGGTGATATTCGCGTTCATCTTGGTAAGTTCGTCAACGTATTTGAATCTGTTCTCAAACACGCCCTCGGTAACTGTTGAAGTTCCCGCCGCAAAGCTCAGCAAAGCACTGAACTGAGGATGCATATCAGTCGGGAATCCGGGATAAAAATACGTCTTGATATTTGCGTGGCGCAATCTTCCCGCACGGGAAACGGTGATATAATCGTCATATTCGTCTACTGTCGCGCCCATTTCAATGAGTTTGGCGGTAACAGTCTCCATGTGCTTCGGAATGACGTTGCGCACATTCACCCTTCCGCCGGCTGCTGCGGCGGCAACCATATAAGTTCCCGCTTCGATCATATCGGGAATAATCGTATAATTGCATCCGTGGAGTTTTTCAACACCCGTGATTTTGATAAATGAAGTTCCGGCACCGGAGATCTTGGCTCCGCAGATGTTGAGGAAGTTTGCCAGGTCAACAATATGGGGTTCGCGTGCGGCATTGTCGATCGTGGTACGTCCCTTTGCGGTAACGGCGGCAAGCATCACATTGATGGTGGCACCGACGGAGGCGATATCAAGATATACCGACGCGCCGTGGAGACCCGTTGCTCCGGCTTTGACTACGTTGCATCCGTTCTCAATGGTAACTGTAGCACCGAGAGCCTCAAATCCCTTGACATGCTGATCAATGGGACGGGTACCGAAGTCGCATCCGCCGGAAAATCCGACACGTGCTTCGCCGAAACGTCCGAGTTCCGCGCCGAGCAGATAGGTCGATCCGCGCAGACGGGAAACAAGTTCGTAAGGGGAGAATCCTCCCTCGAAACGGCTGGTATCGATATCCACCGTCGTCTTTGAACGGCGGGTGATCTTCGCTCCCATTTCTTCAAGGATACGCAGGGACAGTTCAACGTCGCTGACACACGGAACATTTTCAAGTGTGCAGGCATCGTTCGTAAGAATGCAGGCAAAAATTATTGGCAGAGCGGCATTCTTCATACCGCTGACATTTATATTTCCGTAAAGCGGCTTACCGCCGTTGACAAGGATCTTTTTCATCAGATGGAATCCTTTTCTTAATCGTTAATCCGTATGACGGCGTCGTTGTATTCGTCGTTTCCCGACAAAAAACAAGATTATTTTTTATCTGACAATCATACATCGTATATTATACCACACTGTCGATAAAAATGGAAGACCTTTTTGGCAAAAAATGAATTATTTCTTTGTTTTTTTCACCGGTTAAAACCGGATCCAACCCTTTTCGCCGTCATTCGTCTTTCTTTATCATTATATTATTTTCCTCGATAGTACGCCACCGCGAGATCGACCACCATACCGTAGCTTTTCTCTCCGGGGGTACCCTGTGATTTGAGGAAAGTATCGTTTATCGCTCCCGTCACCTCAGAAGCGACGGAATCGGCATATTTATCAAAGAAATCATTATATGCTTGCATCTCACCTATGGCGGCGGGATCGAGCCTGCGCAGAATTGCCACATAGCCATCCTTATCGGCGGCGTATGCCGGAGAGGCAACGTATTCAAACACGGAAAGATATCCGCTGTAACGTATATACGGGTCATCTGATGCAATACACACCAGAAATGCGGTGAAATTCGCTTCGTCCTCGCGTGATACTCCACGCTGATGTGCCATTTCGTGGGCAGCGGTAAAGGGGATCGTATAGTCCGGCATATTCGTATTGATGTTTGCCTCACCGGTAAAATACGTATATACGCCGGAAATGTGGGTATATGTCCACGGTTTGCTGAGCATCACGGGTTTGACACGCGACGACAATCCGGGAATGAAGCCGTATTCTTCCCTGACCTTATCGTAGGCGTCAACAAGTTTTCTGCTCAGTTCTCCGTATGAATACGGCATAACCGAGGCTCCGTCTTCGCCGTATTCCGGTTTGTATTCAGAAAGCGCACCGTTCACACCGTCGGCAAGAATGTCAAGAGTACGGGTGAGTTCCTCAGGAGCAACCGGGGTTCTTTCAAGTCCGAGTTTTTCGTCCAGCGTCGGGCAGTAATATCCCGTTCCGAGACCGAACACGAACAGAGAGAACAGCATTGAGGCTGCCGACGCCATGATCAGCATAAAAGTAAAAACCGTCTTCCATGAATAGCAGTAATGACGTCCGGCATATATCACAACAAGAGTTCCCCATACCGGCGCGGTTATCAGAACGATCTCCGCCAGCGAAAGCGGGAACAGATATGTCAAATAAGCCAGTGCTCCGCGAACTGCACTCCCGATATATCGGTTAAAAAAATCAGCGATATCCCCGTTCAGTATTGCACAGATATAAACCGCAAGCGCAGCTGCGGAAATGCCGAAAAGCACCTTCGACCATACAGGCAGATGCGAGCGTCGGGCAAGTTCCTCGGGGGATACCACATCCGCTGAATCATACGTATCGGTAACGACGGTGATTTCCTCGTCTTTTTCGTTTTTTTTGAATAACTTCATCTTCATTTTTCGTTCGTGATCAAGATTCAATCCGTAAATTTTCCGTCTTCAAACAGAGTTTCGCAGACTTTGACCATATCGTCGGGCAGGGATGCCGACATAACAAGTCTATGCCCGCTTGCGGGGTGGTTGAATTCAAGTCTTGCAGCGTGAAGCGCGTGGCGGTCGATCAAGCCGCATTCCTCACCGTATAGGAAATCACCGAGCAGAGGACAGCCGATATATGCCATGTGTACACGAAGCTGATGTGTTCTTCCGGTCTCGGGATTCAACACAACCAAGGCATATTTCCCGTCTTTTGAAACTTTCACAGTACGGTAATTCGTCCGTGCCGCCTGACCTCCGAGTTCCCCGTTTTCGTCAACGACACGCATAAGAGTTCCCTCGTCGGCACGGGCGATCGGCGCGTCAACCACGCCGCAGAGCGGCTGCGGAACTCCGCAGGTAACGGCGATATATGTCTTTTTTATCGTTCCCGCCCTCATCTGATCGAACAGACGCCCCGATGTGATCTTGTCTTTTGCGGCAAGCACTATCCCGCTCGTATTGCGGTCAAGACGGTTTGCGGGACGGAACACGAAAGGCACTCCGTGTGCCTGCGCACGGAACGCAAGCGCATTGGCAAGCGTGTCGTCCAGATGCCCGTGCGTGGGATGAGTCGGCATTCCCGCCGCCTTGTTCGCTACTATTATTTCCCCGTCCTCGTAAATTATGTCAAGAGGCAGTCTGCGCGGGATAAGATTTCCCTCTTTTTCCTCTTCCGGCCTGTCCCCTACGTCAAGTACCAGAAGATCCCCCTCACAGAGCACTCTGCGCACCGTTACCTGCTCACCGTTTACGGTGATACCGCCGGGAGTATATTTCAACCGTCGCAGGGATCTTGCCGATATTTTCATTCTGCGGCGCACAAGATCGAAAACAGTCAGTCCGTTTTCTGCCGAAGTAATTTTTATATCCATTTTTTATGTTATCCGTTCCGGAATACGCCGTACGGCACACTCCCATATTATACGATTATTATACAACACTTTCTGTCCGTCTGCAACAGAAAAAAGCTCATTTTTATCACGCAATGCTGATTTACCGGCGGCGGCAGGAATATCGGGAGTCCGTCCGTTATATCATTTATTGAAGAATTTTCAAATGAGGTGCAAAAATGGCAAAACTGTTTTCTGTTTTCACGGCGATATGTCTTCTGATCGTTCCGTTCGGCACTCTTCCCGTCTCTGCGGAGGAAAAGACCTCCGCCGTTCTCTTCTCTCCCGGACTTGACGTGATCGCAGCCTCCTGCGAACTCATTGTCAGCACAACTCCCGACAAAGAAGCGATACTGACTGCCGAAGATTTTGAGCACGCCACCGGCGCGGGATTCAAAAGCATCACTCTGTGTACCCGTCCCGACGCCACAGTAGGACAGCTGTTGAGCGGCTCACTCGTTGTTCCTGCCGGTCAGACCGTTACCGCCGCCGATCTTTCCCGACGTTCTCTCTCCTTCGTTCCTTCCGCATCTGTCGTCTCGGGGGATACCGCAGAGTTCACCTTCACCGCCGACGGTTCCCCCTACGCCTACACCTGCCGCATCGTTGTAACAGATGCTGCAAAAAGCAACTCAGCACCGCGCCTTGACTGCGCAACTTCTGCTTCTCTCACGGCACTGACTTACACAGGTTACGTATGCGGAGGTCAGCTTTCGGGTATTGATCCCGACGGAGATGCACTGATGTATGAGATCGTGAATTATCCTTCTCACGGCTGTCTGACACTGACAGACGCCTCTGCGGGAACTTACCTCTACCGTCCCGCCTCCGGCTACTCCGGAAAGGATTCGTTCACATACACCGTTCGTGATTCTCTCGGAAATTATGCTGACGGGACCGCAAAGGTCAGCGTAAATGTTTCCCGTTACAATGTACCCGTGGATTTCGCCGATATGTCGGGTGCCGCGGAATGTGCCGCCCTCACTGTGACTGCCGCGGGACTTATGAGCGGAACACAGACCGGAAGCACCTGCTATTTCAATCCCGATCAGACTGTGAGCCGTGCAGAGTTCATCGTTATGCTCATGACCGCCGCGGGAATGAAAAATATGCCCGATGCCGACAAAACTGTTTTTTCCGACGACGCGGATATCCAATCGGCAATGAAACCTTACGTTGCCGCCGCGTATGAACTCGGCTATACGAACGGATGGATCGTAGACGGCAAGCAGTGCTTCAAACCCAATGAGCCGATCACGACAGCAGAAGCCGCGGTACTGACAGCCGCCGTTCTCGGTATTCCCACCGACGACGCCGTTCCCGCCTCCGCAGCCGGCAGCCTCGGTGCGCCTTCATGGGCAAAAGATGCCGTCTCAACCCTCACCGCCGGTGGATTCTCACTTACCGCCCTGTCTGCCGACAAGGTCACCGCCGGAAAACTTCTCGACCGGGAAGACGCCGCCGTGCTTCTCTGTGCCGTCATGAGATGCACTGAATAACACGGCTGCCGCAAAAAATTATATTATCTGTGGTGCAGATAAAAAGCATTTCGTTTTTTATCTGCACCCATTTTCGTTTTTTCGATAATCAAAAAATATTTATCGTTTTTCGATAAATTACTATTGACAAACGGCAATAGATATGCTATACTGCAAACACAATCGGAACATTTTGCCGCAATTCCGTAATTCTGCCGAAAAGAAGGTTTTTGCAAATGATCAAAATCAGCCGAAAAGCATCAACGATACTTTCTCTCGTTCTTGCCGCCGTCTTTCTTCTGGGACTCATATTCATCGCTGTCATAATGCCGCATCTCATTGACTACTTTCTCGACACCCCCGACACCGCGGGAACCCGTGAGAACATCACAAAAGGTGAGATCTGTCTGCTTTTCATTCTCAGTTACGCCGCTGTTGCCGCTGCCGTGGCTGCCGACATCTGCGTGATACAGATACTTCGTCAGGTCCGACGCGGAGAAGTTTTCACTGCAAAATGCGTCAGTCTGATCCGTACGGTTTCGTGGTGCCTTATCATTTTCGGACTTATCTTTATTCCCATCGGTTATTACTTCCGGCTCGCCTTTGCCGTCGCCCTTGCCGCAGGATTTATGGGACTCTGTGTACGGGTGGTCAAAAATGCCTTTGAAGAAGCCGTGGCGATCAAGGAAGAAAACGATCTCACCGTCTGACGGAGGCACAAAATGATACTGATAAATCTTGATGTTATGATGGCAAAAAGAAAGATCTCCCTCGGAGACCTTGCCGACAAAGTCGGAATTACTCAAGCGAATCTTTCCATCCTGAAAAACAACAAGGCGAAAGCGATCCGCTTTTCCACTCTTGAAGCCATCTGCCGTGCGCTCGACTGTTCTGTCGAGGATATTATTGAATACAGGGAGGACTGAAAAATGAATAATGGATCCATGACACCGGATAACGGTTACAATTATTCCGAACTTCATAGCGAAACTCACTCAGACTCTCCGGTGGCACCTTCCTCTCCCGTGGTATACAACATGAGCGACACAGTCGCCGCCATAGTATCTATCGCCGCCGGATACCTTCTCTGCCGCGCATTTCCCGTGTACTCATACCCTCTCGGTGCGGCGATCACATTGTTTCTCATAACCGCCGGGGTAATTTTTGTCTGCGTGAAAATGGGACACGCTTCCGTTCCCTTTGCCGCAGGCTCCGGGATCATTCTGACTCTGCTTGCCGTTTCAATGATCTTAAACGGCAGCTCTCCACTGCGCTTTTTCGCCGCCTGCCTCTTCTTCTTTACTGTTTATTACACGCTCGGAAGGAGTTTCGGGGCGACGATCGAAAAAATCCCACGCCAATACTTTTTCTATGACGCTCTGAAATCCGCTTTTGTTCTGCCCATGATGGATCTGTGGGCAATTTTTCCTGCGATATTCCGTAAACGCGGGACACAAAGTGAAAAAAAGGTGAAAATCACCAAAAATATACTGTTCGCCCTGCTTGGTCTTCTCCTTGCGGTGATCCCTGCCGCCATTGCCGCCCTGCTGCTCTCCTATGACCAATCTTTCGAGCAGTTGATGACGAAAATTTTTGACTTTGACATTTCCGACATAATGAGTCACGCGGGAAGTTTAATCTGCGCCGTTCCGATCGCAATGACTCTGTTTTCCGCGTTCTTCTGTTCCGTTCACCGCAGGGCTGAACATGTACTGACCGAGGAAAACGCCGACAAAATCAGAAAAAAGAGTAAATTCCTTCCCGTTTCCCTTTCTGCGGCGGTGTGCGTTCCCGTGATTTTCATTTATCTGATCTTCTTTTTCTCGCAAAAGGAATATTACCTTGCCGCCTTTACGGGAGTGCTCCCGGACGGATTCAGTTTTGCGGAATACGCCCGCGAAGGATTCTTCAATCTCTGCGCCGTGGCGGGACTGAACGCCTGCCTGCTCGTCACCCTTTCGGCGTTTACCCACAAACATGACGACGGCGGATCAACTCTACCCGAACGCATCGTCGCGGTCACTCTCTCCGTCTCTACTCTGATCCTCATCACCACTGCACTTGCCAAAATGTACCTCTATATTTCGCAATACGGACTTACACGCCTGCGCGTGCTGACGAGTGGGTTTATGATCTTTCTGTTCCTTGCTTTTGCCTGCGTAATTATCCGGCAGTTTGCAAAGAAATTCAATCTGACCGCCGCCCTGCTCGCCATTTTTATTCTTTTCTTCGGTGCCTTCTGCGTGTGCGACACCGACACCCTCATCGCGGAATACAACACGGAAGCATATCTTTCCGGCGAGCACGACAATATTGATCTGAGAGAGATCTTCAATCTCCGTGACAGCGGCGTACCGTCTCTCGTCAGAGTGATCACGGAATCGGAAGACGAAAATACGTCACAGACCGCCGCCATGTGGCTGTCCCGTACTGTGACTTATACCTCATATGTTCAGGATAAAGAAAAAGAGCGTTCCGTTTTTGCCTTTGATCTGCCCCACTTCCGCGCTGTACGTTCCATACGCCAAAACGAGGAAAAAGTCACCGCAAAGGTGAAAATGTATAAAGACAATCACCCTGTAAATCCCACCGTCACGGAGAAGAATACTTCCCGTGAGTATCCCGTATATGTTATTCTCCACACAGAAACACCAATTGATTCAATCACGGTAACGTACTTCTGCCTCGGAGACATAGTCTCATCAGTGTCGGTATCGAATGCGAACGGCTCTCCCCTTGAGAGCCGCGTCAGTCACCTTATGTGCACCGAACCCATTGCACTACCCGAAGGAGTGCGGGAATACGACATAGAGATCGAGGTCATCGTCGTCACATCTGAAGGAGAAGAATTCTCCCTCGGTATGACGCCTTACACGGAAAGAATGTCGGGAGGGAAAGCATACGTACACGTTTATGGGGATTCCCAAACAGGATTCAAATACTAATCGAAACGGACTGCCGCAGGTGCGGCAGTCCGTTTAAATTCATTTTTCCGGATTACACTTTTGCTCTGTTTCCGTATTTTTCAAGATAGCAGTCAATGGCATCCTGAATGATCTTTTTCGCTTCCGCGACACCGAAAAGTTCCCTGATCGCAGTCTGCTTGTTTTCAAGCTGTTTGTAAACGGTGAAAAAGTGCATGATCTCGTCAAAAATATGCACCGGCAGTTCGTCAATGGTCTTTATCATATTGTAGTTCGGATCGGAGAACGGAACGGCGATGATCTTGTCGTCAAGTTTTCCGCCGTCTATCATGCGCATAACTCCGATAGGATACACCTGAACGAGCGTCATGGGAAGAATAGCCTCCGCACCAATGATCAGAACGTCAAGCGGGTCGCCGTCGTCGGCAAAGGAACGGGGAATGAAGCCGTAGTTTGCCGGATAGTGAGTTGAAGTGTAAAGAACGCGGTCAAGCCGGAGAAGTCCCGTACGCTTGTCAAGTTCGTATTTGCATTTGCTTCCTTTTGAAATCTCAACAAGTGCAGAAAAAGAATCGGGAGTAATGAGTTCGGGGTCAATGTCGTGCCAGATGTTCATTTGCAGTCCCTCCGCAGGTATTTATTTTATTTTTGCCCGTACGGGTCGTATTATTCAGAAAAAACGGTTTCTGATCTGTGTTACTTGACGTATTCAAATTCAAGATCATAAATCGACACAATACAGCCGTCGTCGCAGCCCCGTGCTTCAAGTTCGTCGTAAACTCCGCTGCGGCGCAGCACCTTCTGGAAGAAGTTCATGGATTCATAATCCGAGAAATTGATCTGCCCGCAAAGATTGAACAGCCACTCGCCCTCAACATAGAAAGTGTCGTTCTCGCGGCGGATCGTGGTCTCCTTGCCGCCGCCGACATAAGCGTCTTCCGGCTGATATTCAGCCTCATAGATCTTTACGGGAGGCAGTTCCGCCAGCCGCTCGCTGACTCTCTGCACCATTTCGTCAAGTCCCTCTCCGGTTGCGGCTGAAACGTACATCAGTTCACGTCCGAGGGAGGCAATGTATTTCTCAAATGCCTCAATATCAACAGCATCACGGTCAAGTGCGTCGACTTTGTTTGCGATCATTATCTGCGGGCGTTCGGCAAGTTCCGGACTGTATCTTTCAAGTTCCCGGTCAATGATCTTAACGTCTTCCACGGGATCCCTGCCCTCAAAGCAGGAAATATCAACAACATGGAGCAGCAGGCGGCAGCGGTCAACGTGACGCAGGAACGCGTGTCCAAGTCCTGCTCCGTCAGCGGCACCCTCGATAAGTCCCGGTATGTCGGCGGCAACAAAGCCATGTCCTTCACCGGCACCTCCCGCAGTTTCAACAACTCCGAGATTCGGCGAAAGAGTTGTAAAATGATAGTCCGCTATCTTCGGTTTTGCGGCGCTGATACAGGATAGTATCGAGGATTTTCCCACGCTGGGGAAACCGATAAGTCCCACGTCGGCAAGCATTTTGAGTTCAAGTTGTAGTTCTTTCTCCTCTCCGCGGGTGCCGTTCTTGGCAAACATGGGCACCTGACGGGTTGGAGTGGCAAAATGACGGTTTCCCCAACCGCCGCGCCCGCCTTTGGCGGCAATGAAATCCGCTCCGTCGTTCTCCGACATATCATGGATTATCTTGCCCGTTCCGGGATCCTTTATCAGAGTCCCCGGGGGTACGAGAATATAGGTATCATCTGCGGTCGCACCGTGAAATTTGCGTCCGCTTCCGTCTCCGCCGTTTGCCGCGGCAAATTTTCTTTTGTAACGGAAGGCGAGCAAAGTGTTGCTTCCCGGATCCACGCGGAATACAATATTCCCGCCGTGTCCTCCGTCACCTCCATCGGGCCCGCCGTGGGAAACGTACTTCTCGCGTCTGAATGAAACGGCACCGTTTCCGCCGTTGCCCGCTTTTACGAGTATTTTTATCTGATCAATAAACATTTCAGCGGTTTTCCTCCCGCAATTTCATATTATAACTTGATTTTTCCGCTTATTCTTCGTCTTCTCCCTTTTCGCGGATAACGAGTTTTATCGGCGTGCCCTTGAATCCGAATGTGTCACGCAGGCAGTTCTCGATATATCTCTGATACGAAAAATGGAATAGTTCCGCGTTATTGCAGAAAATAACGAACGTAGGCGGCGCAACGCTGACCTGAGTCATATAGTAAATTTTCAGTCTTCGTCCCTTGTCCGTGGGCGGCTGAACACGGGTAACGGCGTCTCTCAGAACGTCGTTTAGCATACCCGTTGAAACACGCATCACCGACTGACCGTAAACGTAGTTTATCTGCTCAAAGAGATTTGAGACTCTTTGCCCCGTAAGTGCCGAAACATACATTATGGGTGCATACGGCATATAGGACAGCGCAATACGGATCTTTTCGTTGAATTTGTTCACGGTTGAGTTGTCCTTGTCTTCAATGCTGTCCCATTTGTTGACAACAATGATCGACGCGCGTCCCGCCTCATGGGCGATTCCCGCGATTTTTTCATCCTGCTCGGTAATACCCTCACCGGCGTCGATCATAATAAGGCACACGTCCGCTCTTTCAACAGCAGTATGTGCACGCAGGACGGAATAATGTTCCACCGCATCTTTGATCTTTGCACTTCTTCTGATACCGGCGGTATCGATAAAGGTAAACGATCCGTACTTATTATTGACGACAGTATCAATGGCATCTCGGGTAGTTCCCGGGATATTCGATACAATAAGGCGTTTTTCTCCCACGATCCGGTTGACAAGGGATGATTTTCCTGCGTTCGGTTTTCCGATAACGGCGACTTTTACTCCTCCGTCTTCGTCCTCTTCTTCCTCCTGATCCGGCATCACCGCCATAACAGCGTCAAGGAGATCTCCGGTACCGCTCCCGTGGATTGAAGACAGCGCAACGGGATCGGTATCAAATCCGAACTCGAAGAATTCGTAGTATTCCATGGGCAGATCGCCGACTTTATCGCATTTGTTCACAGCGGGTACAATCGGTTTTCCGCTGCGTTTGAGCATCATGGCGATCTCTCTGTCGTCAGCGACAAGTCCCGCGTGAACGTCGCAGAGAAATATGATAACGTCAGCGCTATCAATGGCTATCTCTGCCTGAGTACGCATCTGTGAGAGTATCACGTCATCGCTCTTCGGCTCGATTCCCCCGGTGTCAATAACGATAAAGGTCTTGCCTCTCCACTCCGTCTCACCGTAAATACGGTCACGGGTGACACCCGGAGTATCCTCTACTATTGCACGCCGCTCACCGATAAGTTTATTGAAAAGCGTACTTTTGCCCACGTTCGGGCGGCCGACTATGGCTATTACGGGTTTTGACATCTTTTGCATCCTTCCTTATTTCGTCGGACTGACGGCAAGACAAGCGTTCACCTTGTCAAGAGAGATCGCATATTCCGCCGATGCGCCGTCCAGTGCGATCACGAGAGAATCGGCTGTGAAATATGCCTCCGGGAAAACATTGTAAACCATATTTGCCCTATATTCCCTGATGAACTCGTCAAGTCCGCCGTCCTCACCGCTGATCTTTGTGAAAGCACCGGATCCGAGCATATCGAGTATGGCTCCGAAATCAGAATATATGTCCTTGGATTTCAATTCTTTTCCCGTGCTGAGGTTAACAAAATTACAATAAATAAATTTCTCATCCTTGCCGGCTCCGTTTCCGCTGTACGCAACACGTCCCTCGGAACGCACGGACAGAATATTGTTGCCGAGATATTTGACTTCCGACTTTGTGACCTCATATTGTACCCCGGTCCCGTCTGCAAGCAGTTCCGCAACATTGGTCACGCGCACACTGAACTTCGCTTCCGCTATATTGGCAAGAAGAGTATTGATCTTGTTTTCAATGGTTTCGGAACCGGTTCTGCCGATCTTCGGATAGCGCAGAGTCTTTGTGCTTTTGACCCCGCCGTTTGATCCGAGATCCGAAGATGACGTAATTACTTCGTATTCATAATCCGCAACAGGAGGAAGAGTTTCGTCTCCGGTGGTGGTTATCGCCTCAGAACTTTCTGTCAATGCAGAATCACTTGACTGCACGTCAGTCTCAACGGAAGTATCTTCCGGGACTGTCGTATCTTCCGGTACTGTAACATCCTCCGTTGTTTGTACGGTATCCGGATCCTGTGTTCCCGTACCCGCAATGATAGTATGAACGGTCCGCCCGCCGCCTCCGAGACCGCAGGAAGCAAACGTAAATCCGCATATCACCGCAGTGAGCAGTAAGGCAATTATTCTTATTATTTCACTTTTAGTTTTCATTGTTTTTTCCTTATAATTATTTGCCCTCACGAAAAAGAATGTCGGAATTCAGATTTCCTCGTCGGAAACTCCCGCAAGAACCCGAACAAGTTCTCCTCCGTCGCAGGGCGTGGTCACCGCAGGAACTCCGATACGCTGAGACAATTTTTCAGGCGTCATATCGTCAAGGAAAACATCACCTGCCGCCCGCAGAGCATTCCGTGGAAAAAACAGTGCCTCTCCGAGTTCCTGCCCCGTCACCTGTGCGGCAATATCTCCGCCGGTGAGTAATCCCGAAACAGTGACGCTTTCTCCGAAAAAGTCATTTCTGATTTTAAAGACGTTTACACGCAAAAATTCTTTCCCGCGCTTTTCCTCAGTCATTCGTGCGATCCGGCAGATCTCGTCGTAGGCGGCATATCCCGTTGCAACGGACACCACCCGCAAAGGAGTCCCCGTCCCGGCAGCGGGAATGTATTCAAGTTCCCGTTTTGCCTCCGCTTCAAGAAGCGTCAGCATGCCGACACCGTCTTCAAGCTGAGAAAAATCACCGTAAAAATCTTCATCCGGAAGAGGAACTCCGCCGCGGACATACAATTCGTCAGAACACCAGAACAATCTTGTCCCATACTTGCGAACGCATTCTTCGCCGAAATCTCCGACCTGACGTATCACCTCACGGCATTCCTCTGCGGTATACGGAGATAATGGATATAGTCCGTCACGGTGTTTGGTAAGTCCCGCGGGGACTATCGAAACGCTGTCAAGTGCCGGAAGGTACTCAACAAGATCACGCATTGTGCGGTCAAGCTCCGCTCCGTCGTTGATACCGCGGCAAAGAACTATCTGCGCACATATCTTAATACCCGCATCGGCAAAACGCCGCAGATAAGACAGCGTCTGTCCGGCAAAACGGTTGTTCATCATACGACAGCGGAGTTCTGGATTCGTGGTGTGAACGGAAACATTTATGGGAGAGATGTGCATCTCAATTATCCGCGATATCTCGTGATCGGAAAGATTCGTCATGGTAATGTAATTCCCGTGCAGGAACGACAATCGCGAATCGTCGTCTTTGAAATAGCAGGATTCACGCATACCCGCAGGATTCTGATCAATAAAACAGAAAATGCACTTGTTGCGGCAGGTGTGCTTGTCGTCCATCAGAGGAGTCTCAAAACAAAGTCCCGTCTCAATGTCATCCTCGTCCTTTCTAAGACGAAGAACCCGTTTTTTTCCCTCGCGCAATACCGTAATTCTGACCTTTGACTCTGTCATACGGAAGCGATAGTCGAGGACATCTTCAATTTCGTGACCGTTAATGCTCACAAGTTCGTCTCCGGCACGGAATCCGGCACGTTCTGCAAGCGATCCGCTGTCAACACCGGTGATCCTTACCATTCCTGCCACCTCCGACAAATTTACAGTATAGTATCCGATCTTAACAACATATTATACCATATAAAATTCAGTGTGTCAATCACCGACAGAAAATATTGAACCTATATGACGTAACCCGTCAGAATTGACAACAAGATAAAATAATGCTATTATTTAAGGGAACCTCTAAATATTCATCGCGGACGGGATCGCGGTGCTTTATTCCGTCATACTTCACAAAAATCCTTCGTGGTGGGGCAACAACACGTGCGGATTTTTGTTTCGTCTGACGAAAAAATCCCTCGCGCCCCATCTCGCACTGAATTTTTAGAGGTTCCCTTAAGCAAGACAACTGACAAAACAAAGCATTTATTGACAAGAATCCGAAAGGAAAATCTGATATAATTTCACAAGCGAAGAAAACGGGAGCAAATAATGGATTGGATCACCTGCCTTCAAAATGCATTGAAATATATTGAAGATAACATCGAAAACAAAATTGACATCAGTTCTGTCGCGTCTGCTGCATATGTGTCTCCGTTCTATCTTCAAAAGGGGTTTCGAATAATGACAGGCTATACTGTCGGTGAATACATACGCTGCCGCCGCCTTTACGAATCGGCAATGGTTCTTGTCAACTCCGAAGAAAAAATCATCGACATCGCGCTGCGATTCGGGTATGACACACCGGAAAGTTTCACCAAAGCCTTCACCCGCTTTCACGGAACCACTCCGTCGGCAGTCAGACGTGATATCCGTCTTGTACGCCGTTTTCTGCCGCTTAAAATCAGAATTGAAATTACAGGAGGCAATAAAATGGAACACACCATTTCACCTATGTTCGGTTTCAAACTGCTCGGATTTGAACGAACCTTCAATACAGAAACTTCGTACACAGAAATACCGAAATTCTGGGATGAGATCTGCGAAAAATACTGCACGCATACAATTTATGCGGGACTTCCGCCGGCAAATGCCTGCGAGCAGGCTATCATGAATAACTGTATCGGAGAATATGCACTTTGCAGAGACAACGATGATCCGGACGGAAAAACATTCCGTTATATGATTGCAGGAAGGTACACCGGCGGCGAAGTTCCGGAAGGAATGACACTCGTTGAAATTCCCGCCGGAATGTGGGCAAAATTCAAAATAGTAGGCGCACTTCCCGAGGCATTTCAGACTATGAATACGCAGATCTTTAAAGAATGGCTTCCGCAAAATCCCGACTACGAACTTGCCGGAAATTACAACATTGAATGGTATAATTGCGATATCGACAAGGATCAGCCGGACTACGAAAGCGGGATCTGGCTTCCGATCAAGAAGAAGAACCAATAATAAACCGGAATACCGTTACGTGCGTTTCTGCCGTAACGGTATTCATATTATAAAAATGAGAGTCTATATTAATAACATAAAAAAGCACCGTTCTTCAAAACGGTGCTTTCCATTGATCCTATTCATTGAAAACCGAAGAAAGAGGAGTACAGAGAAACTCAAGAAATTGGTATAAGAACTGCATAGCAGTTCAAGCCCTCGGTCTATTAGTATCGGTCAGCTGAATGCATTACTGCACTTACACCTCCGACCTATCAAACTTGTAGTCTGCAAGTGACCTTACCCGAATTAAATTCGGTGGGATATCTGATCTTGAAGCATGTTTCACGCTTAGATGCCTTCAGCGTTTATCATAACCGCACGCGGCTACCCAG
>JAKSOD010000026.1 GCA_024405755.1 Clostridia bacterium | reverse complement strand
GCTCACGGTAAGTCCGGCAGCTGCAATGTTGCAGACTCCGCCGGTAACGGAATGTTCAACACCTTTGTCATCAGTATAAGTACCGCCGGCTGCGGAGACGGAAAGGCAGACAGCATCAAATTCCATATTGTTGATGTAGAGTTCCTTGCCGAGTTCCTTTGCGAACAGATCCATGATCTCCATATCAACACCGTAGTAGTTGTCACCCTTCATATACTCAAAAGGCTCGAACGCAGCGTTGGTGGCAACGATAAGCTGGCTGCCGTCGGTCTTCATAGAAGCGGCACTCTTAACGGGAGTAGGCTCGCCGCCGGCGAAATACTTGTTCATAATGCTTTCCATCGTACCGTCAGCGGTGATCTTTGCCATGAAAGTATTGAGAGCGTTGAGCATCTCGGTATCACCCTTCTGAACGGCAAAAGCATACTCTTCCTCGGTAAGACCGATATCGATTACTTTTACAACTGATGAAGCGGCAGGGTCAGTATTTTCGCTGCTGCCCTCGCTGTCGCCGTTATCGTCAGCACAGGAAGCAAACATTGAAATGCTGCAAACCAACATAATGGCTGCAAGAATAAGACTGATTACTTTTTTCATTTTTATCTCCTCCGAAAAATGAATGTTTTTTGTTTATGCGCACATTATACTGCATATTTATTCAAATGTCAAGTGTTTTTTTAAACTTTTTTCATTTTTTCAATTTTTTGTAAAAATCATCATTTTATATGTTACTTGCCCCGTATTTTTGGCGATTTTGCACCTGGCATAATAAAATCGATCTGCATTTTCCTCGAAGTTACCCGAAAAACACACAGATCGGTTTTGAATATATTCATTTTTTGTGAATATTTGTGGCTTTATTCGAGCATTTTTCTGAGATACTGTCCCGTATACGATCTCTCACATGCGGCTACCTCTTCCGGAGTGCCGCAGGCTACCACGGTCCCGCCGCCGTCTCCTCCCTCAGGTCCGAGGTCAATTATATAGTCGGCGGTTTTTATCACTTCAAGATTATGCTCGATAACAAGAACCGAATTTCCCGCGTCAACAAGCCGCTGTAATATGGACAGCAGGCGTGCAACATCATCTGTGTGGAGTCCCGTGGTTGGCTCATCAAGAATATAGAATGTCCTGCCCGTCCCTCGTTTCGAGAGTTCCGAGGCAAGTTTTACTCTCTGCGCCTCTCCGCCGGAAATCGTGGTTGACGCCTGACCTATCTTGATGTATCCGAGTCCCACATCACAGAGAGTCTGAAGATACTTTCTGATCTTCGGCAGACTGTCAAAGAACGAAAGTCCTTCCTCTGCCGTCATTTCAAGTACTTCGTAAATATTCTTTCCTTTATATTTAACTTCAAGCGTATCGCGGTTATATCTCATCCCGCGGCACACGTCGCAGGCGACGTATACGTCCGGCAGAAAGTGCATCTCGATTTTTCTCACCCCGTCGCCGCCGCAGGCCTCGCATCTTCCTCCCTTTACGTTGAATGAAAATCTTCCGGGACCGTATCCGCGGGATATGGCATCCTGTGTGTGTGCGAAGAGATTACGGATCTCATTGAAAAGTCCGATATAGGTAGCAGGGTTGGACCGGGGTGTACGTCCTATGGGACTTTGATCGATATCTATGACCTTATCGAGAAATTCTGTTCCTGCCACACGTTCATGCTTTCCTGCTTTGCAGCGGGCGCGGTTAAGTTCAGCCGATAATACGGGATTGATAACACCGTTTACAAGAGATGATTTACCCGATCCTGATACTCCCGTTACGCAGACAAAACATCCGAGCGGAATTTTTACGTTGATTTTTTTCAGATTGTTGACTTCCGCCCCGTAAATTTCAAGAAAATTTCCGTTTCCGGGTCGGCGGACGGCGGGTACGGGGATTTTCCGTCTTCCCGAAAGATACGCACCGGTCAGCGAATCCTTATTCGCCATTACCTGAGCCGGAGTTCCCGCCGCTACCACGTTTCCTCCGTGAATACCCGCTCCGGGTCCTATATCTACGAGAAAATCAGAAGATCTCATCATATCTTCGTCGTGTTCAACTACAATCACGGTATTACCGAGATCACGCAGACGGCAAAGAGTTGAAATCAGCCGGTCGTTGTCCCGCTGGTGCAGACCAATACTCGGCTCGTCGAGAACGTAAAGCACTCCCATAAGAGACGATCCGATCTGCGTAGCAAGTCTTATGCGCTGTGCTTCACCTCCGGAAAGCGTTCCGGCACGGCGGGAAAGGGTCAGATAATCGAGTCCGACACTGTCGAGAAAATTGAGACGGGAACGTATTTCTTTAAGAACATCTTTTACTATGGTCTTTTCAGTCTCGGAAAGATCGAGATTGTTCCCCGCAACGTATTTAAGTGCCTCCTTTACGGAAAGATCGCAGAATTCGTCAATGGCAAGTCCTCCTACCGTCACCGACAATGCCATATTGTTGAGACGTCTTCCGCGACATTTCGGGCAGGGTACTTCTTCTATGAAATCCTCATAGTATTCTTCCGCGCCGCCGTACTGCATTCTCTGTTCAATTATATGCACTACTCCGTCGAATTTTGCAAGCCGACGGTGAGCCTCATGACCGAAATAGCGTGTTACGTCGTATGTGTCATCTCCCGAGCCGTAAAGAAGTACGTTCATCTGCTCGTCCGTGAATTCTTTCAGCGGCGTATCCATATCAAACCCGTACTTTTCTCCGACAGCGGCAAAAAGCGGACCGTTCCAGCTTTCTTCTTCAAGGGATTTGAAACCGTTCACCCGGATCGCTCCCTCTGCAAGCGTCAGTTCGGGATCGGGAATTATCTTCTCAACCGATATTCTCCGGCTGACTCCGAGTCCGGCACACTCGGGACACGCTCCCGCGGGATTATTGAATGAGAACATTCTCGGTTCAAGTTCTCCGAATGATATCCCGTGTTCCTCGCAGGCGTATGCCTGCGAAAATTCAAGTTCCTGCTTTTTTTCTCCGTCTTCTCTCGGCACGGTAACGATAAGCAGTCTGCCGTCAGTCAGAGACAGTGCCGTTTCAACGGAATCGGAAAGCCGTGAACGTATTCCGTCACGCAGAACAAGTCTGTCAACCACGATCTCAATACTGTGGCGAAGATTCTTATCAAGCCCGATTTCTTCGTCAAGATCATACATATTCCCGTCCACGCGTACACGGGTATAGCCTGATTTTTTTGCATCTGCAAAGACTTTTTCGTGCATACCCTTTTTCTCACGCACCACGGGGGCAAGAACAAGGAAACGCTCTCCGTCGGGAAGCGACATTATTCGTTCAATGATCTGATCCACGCTCTGACGGCGGATCTCCTTTCCGCACACGGGACAATGAGGTACTCCCACACGGGCAAAAAGCAGACGAAGATAATCATAGATCTCCGTCACCGTACCTACGGTCGAACGCGGATTCTTTGATGTGGTTTTCTGATCTATTGAGATTGCCGGGGACAGTCCCTCGATCATATCCACGTCGGGCTTGTCCATCTGACCGAGAAACTGACGTGCATAGGACGAAAGCGATTCAACAAAGCGTCGGTGTCCTTCTGCATAAAGAGTATCAAAAGCAAGGGATGATTTGCCGGATCCCGAAAGTCCGGTAAAGACCACAAGTTTGTCACGTGGAATATCTATATCCACGTTTTTCAGGTTATGCACCCGAGCACCGCGGATCTTTATATACTGCTGTGCCATTGTTATTTCCTTTTGTAAGAGTGTTATTTATTTATTCCGTTTCCGCGCAGTTCGTGTATCCGGTCACGCAGGTAGGCGGCAAGTTCAAAGTCAAGCCGTTTGGCGGCATCTTTCATCTGCTTCGTCATTTCCTCTATCATGCGGTCTTTTTCTTTTGCAGTGATCTTCTTTCCCGGTACGGCCTCGTCTTTTCCCTTTCCGCCGCGCGGTCTGCCGTCATCGCTGTCGGGAAGTCCTATGGCAATTACGTCGCGGATATCTTTTTTTACGGTTTGCGGAATGATTCCGTGATCGGAGTTATATTTCTGCTGTATTTCCCGGCGGCGTCCGGTCTCCGCTATTGCCCGGCTCATCGATCCCGTAACTGTATCGGCGTACATTATGACTTTACCGTTCACGTTTCTTGCCGCACGTCCTATTGTCTGTATCAGTGACCGTTCGGCACGCAGAAACCCTTCTTTATCAGCGTCAAGGATCGCCACGAGTGATACCTCAGGGATATCAAGTCCCTCTCGGAGAAGGTTGATACCTACAAGCACATCAAAAACGCCGAGACGCAGATCGCGGATGATCTCCATTCTCTCCATAGTATCCACATTGAAGTGGATATAACGTACTTTTACTCCGTTATCGGTCAGATAATCGGTGAGATCTTCAGCCATTTTGCGTGTCAGTGTAGTCACAAGGACTCTTTCTTTCTTTGCCGCTCTCTCTCGGATCTCTCCGAGAAGGTCATCTACCTGCCCTTCAACAGGACGCACCTCAACCTCAGGATCCACAAGTCCCGTGGGGCGGATTATCTGTTCTGTTATCCTCTCGGAATGTTCCGCTTCATAATCCCCCGGCGTTGCACTTACAAACACCGCCTGATTTATCTTTGATTCAAATTCCTCAAAATAGAGAGGTCTGTTGTCGTAGGCAGATGGCAGACGGAAGCCGTAGTCCACGAGATTACGTTTTCTTGCCGTATCTCCGCCGCTCATTCCTCTGACCTGCGGCAGAGTCACGTGTGATTCATCAACGAAAAGGAGCCAATCCTTCGGAAGATAGTCAAGAAGCGTGTACGGTGTTGATCCGGGTGCCCTTCCCGCAAGTACACGGGAATAGTTCTCGACTCCCGAGCAGAATCCGATCTCACGAAGCATTTCAAGATCGTATTTCGTTCGTTCGGTTATCCTCTGTGCTTCAAGAAACTTATTCTGTGAGGCAAAAAATTCCGCCCGTTCGGTCATTTCCCTCTCGATCTCGCCAAGTGCCGCTTCTCTCTTGTCATCTGAAACGGCGTAGTGTGTAGCAGGATATATTGCGGCATATGAAAGCCGGCGAAGCAGTTCTCCCGTGACAATATTTATTTCGGAAACCCTGTCCACCGTGTCACCGAAAAATTCAACACGAAGAGCCTTGTCCCCACTTGACGCGGGGATCACTTCCACCGTATCACCGCGGACACGGTAACTGTCACGCACAAGATTCATATCGTTCCGGGTATAACTGATCGCCGTCAGACGTCTGATGAATTCATTGCGGTCAAGTTCCATATCCGGGCGAACGGCGACCACAAGTTTGCTGTATTCCGAAGGATCACCGAGAGAGTAGATGCAGGAAACGCTCGCAACAATGATCACGTCGCGACGTTCGAAAAGTGCTGATGTGGCACTGTGGCGCAGTCGGTCGATTTCTTCGTTTATCAGAGCATCTTTTTCGATATACATATCCTTGCCGGGAATATAAGCCTCCGGCTGGTAATAATCGTAATAGGATACAAAATACTCCACTGCGTTATCCGGAAAAAACTCACGGAATTCCGAACAGAGCTGAGCGGCAAGGGTTTTATTATGCGCAAGGACAAGAGTCGGACGGTTCAGCTGAGCTATGACATTCGCCATAGTGAAAGTCTTTCCGGATCCGGTGACGCCGAGCAGGGTCTGCATACGTTCCCCGCGGCGGAGTCCTTCAACTATCCCCGATATCGCCTCGGGTTGATCTCCCGTAGGCTTGAATTTTGATACGAGATTGAACTGTGCCAACCGGCGCACCTCCTTTTTCTTTCAGTCGCTTAAAGATTATTATATCATATATCTTTATAAAAATAAAGAGTAAAGACCTCTTTTCGTAAAAATTCCTGCCGTAAAAGAAAAGCGGCACGCCGTCCCGGTGTACCGCTTAAACATTTTTCACTTGTTCCCGTTTTCTGCGATCATATCGGAGATCACGTCCGACAAACGGCAGAAATCTCCGGTTGAGAGAGTCTCTCCGCGTACCGTGGGTGCAAATCCGCATGATACTATCGCTTCCGTAAGCATTTCCTTCGGAAGTTCGGAAATTCCTGCGGAGAGGGCATTCGGCAGAGTCTTTCTTCTCTGCTCAAAAGCGGCACGTATGGTGCGGAAGAACAGTTTTTCGTCTTTCGGTTTATACGGTTTATCCTTATACATATCAATGCGGACCACGGTGGAATCCACCTTCGGCGGCGGCAGGAATTTGCCTGCCGGCACATTGAAGAGTTTTTTGCAGGTTCCGAAATAATTGAGATACGCGGTGACGGAGCCGTAATCCCTGCTTCCGGCAGAGGCGCATAGTCTGTCTGCGACCTCGGACTGTATCATAACTGTAATACAATCAAACGGTAATCCCGATCCGAGCAGTTCAAGCAGGATCGGTGTGGTTATATAATAAGGGAGATTTGCGCAGACGGATACTCCTCCGCGTTCAAAATCCTCGTGCAGAAGTCCGCCGATATCCGTCTTCATTACGTCGGCATTGACGAGCTCTACATTTTTATGTTCCGACAGGGTATATTTTAAAAGCGGTATCAGTCCGCGGTCGATCTCAATGGCAACTACCTTTTCATATCTCTGCGCAAGTTCGTGCGTCAGCGACCCGCACCCGGCTCCGATTTCAAGCACAGTTTTTGTGCTTCCCGTATCACATGAGACGGCAATATCCGCCACCACTCCTTTGTCGGTCAGAAAGTTCTGTCCGAATTCCTTTCGGAACGTCAGACCGAACATAGTCATTATGTCTTTTATCGTTCTTGCATCACAAAGATCCATTTTTCTTGCCTTTTTCGTTTTTCAGATTCTGTTTTTATTCTTCGGTATCAAAGATACGGATCGATCTGGGCAGACTTTCCTCGCCGTTGCACATTCCGCGTATTACTGTATATTTCACTCCGTTTATCTCGTGTTCCCCTCCGGCATGGTAATGCCCGCAGATCGCACGTTTTACGCGCCCTCTGCCGTATTCTGAAATCACGTCACGGATAGCCGCCGAATCCCGAATTATGTGGCTCTTTTCTGTCAGCGGGTCGATCGACTGATGAGATATCAGCCAGATTTTCTCGTCTGCCGGTGCGTGACAGAGAAAATCGCGAAACATATCTATCTGATCGTACGGAACAAACGTGTTTTTCCAATCTGCTTTTTTTTCCTCAAAAAAGTATGTTTTCCCGTTGTCGGTATAGCAGGCATCTATAAAAACCAGAGTCACGGAGTCAGCACGGGTACTGAACGGAAGCGGAGGAAGTCCCGCTGCATGATAGTATGTTTCTCTGTCAAAATCATAAAGGTCGTGATTTCCTATGACACAGTAAAAAGGAATTTTCGATTCACGCATCAGATCCGTGGCTCGGCGAAGATATGCCTTTCCTTCCTCCACGTTTCCCGACCCGTTTATGAGATCACCGCAGCACACCACAAGACCGACATTTTCCGAACGGAAATATTCAAGTGCTTTTTTCATCTTACCGAGTGAAAGCACCGGTCTGCGCGTGCCGCAGCAGAGTTCTTCGCTTCCGCAGTGCGGATCGGAGAAAAAACCTATCTTCATTTTTGATTTTTTCCTTTTTGTATTTTCTTCTTTTTACTTAAAAAAGCCGCTTGCTCTGCAAGCGGCTTTTTTAATGGAGCTGGTAATCGGATTCGAACCGATGACCTGTTGATTACGAATCAACTGCTCTACCAGCTGAGCCATACCAGCAACGATATGTATTATATCATACCGTCATCGGTTTTGCAAGTGTTTTTTTTATTTTTAAGCAATTTTTTTAACTCATCGGAAAATCAGGGGAAAAGCCGTCATTTTTTGTTCCGATTTAAGGCAATACCGCACAATTGTGGCGGTGCAGATGCGCCGTCAGATTTTTCGTCAGACGATACAAAATGAGGAAGGAATAGTTTCTCTATTTCAACGAAATTTTGTGAAGTATGACGGAAAAGATGCAAGCATATGCGCTGTCAAGGTGTAAGCCGTGAATTGTGCGGTATTGCCTTAATAAAGCGTTCAGCTGTATACATTTGTGTCTGTACGCCGTCTGTCGCCCGCTTCCACGACGGAAGATCGCGTCCGGAGGCGCGTATCCCCACAAGTACACATATCAGAAAAAGAATTCCTATGACAAGGATAACGGCAAGAATACCGCCGTACTTTCTCAGCAAATCCATATAATGCCTCCCGAGATTTCTTTTATTAAGTATATCACATCTGAAGTGTCAAATCAACATTTTTCAGATATTTTACATACTTTACAAAGCGGCGGATTTTCGCGAAATAAATCCGTCATTTTGTTTCGGGACTCCATATTACGACGCTTTTCGCGCACGGAAAGTGATAAAATTCATACAGAAACATAAAAACACTCCATGACGGGGAAAATTTGACTACAAAGGAAGTGAAAAAATGATAAAAAGTAATTGCACCCTTACATTTGAAAAAAATCCTCCCGACAGCATCACTGTCTCTGTAAGCGGTGAGATAGACCACCACGCCGCCGTTTCTCTGCGTCGTGACACAGACGCGGTACTTTGGGACTATGCACCGAAAAAACTGACTATTGATATGTCGGGGATCGAATTCATGGACAGTTCGGGACTCGGATTCATCATGGGCAGGTACGACGTGATGCGAAAACTCGGCGGTGTTCTCTTTATCCGTGATCCTTCTCCGTGCGTTGAAAAAATGCTGAAACTTACGGGATTTGACCGCCGTGTCACCGTAATAAAAAACTCAAAAGAACGTCAGAGCGTGTGACTCCGACGTAAAGAAAGGTGTGAATAATTATGCCGAGAACAAAAGGAAAAAACAACTCACGTCACCCCGGCAGACCTCCGCTCTCCCCCGTCACCAACGAACTGAAACTAAGTTTCCCCTCACTTTCGGTAAACGAAGGTTTTGCGCGGGCGGCACTCGGAGCTTTCCTCGCTCAGCTTGACCCCACGCCCACGGAACTCGTGGATCTCAAATGTGCGCTTTCCGAAGCTGTTACCAACTGTATCGTTCATGCATACTCCGACGGGATCGGAACTGTAAAATTATCGGTTTCTCTCCGTGCCGACCGTACCGTTATTATCGAAGTTCGTGATCTCGGACGCGGTATTCCGGATGTAGCTCAGGCGCGTGAACCGCTCTATACAACAGACGCTGCCGGAGAACGCAGCGGTATGGGATTCACAGTTATGGAAAGTTTCTCAGATAAACTGTCCGTCGTCTCAAAACCCGGGCACGGTACAACGGTTAAGATGATCAAGCGTCTGTCCGAACGAAAGAAACTGTGAGTACATATACGGAGATCCGACGCCTGACGGCGGACTTCGTCTTTGATTTCGGGGGTGGACTATGAACGCTTATTCGACAACGACAAACCGCGAACTGCTCGTTATCGCTCAGAACGGCACAGCTGAGGAACGTGACCATGCTACGGAAAGACTTGTCAGCGACAATATGGGACTTGTACGGAGCATAGCGGTGAAATTCTGCGGACGCGGATGCGAGTACGAAGACCTCGTTCAGATAGGCACTATCGGAATGATCAAAGCCATACGTTCATTCGACCTTGAACGCGGAACCGCCTTCTCCACATATGCCGTCCCTCTGATACTCGGTGAAATCAGACGGCATCTGCGTGACGACGGACCGATAAAAGTGGGACGTTCCGTCAAGAAACTCGGTGCTGAGCTCATGCGCGCACAAGCGAAGATCATAACCGAAACGGGGCGCGAACCGTCGATTTCCGAACTTGCCGGTATCTGCGGAGTCAGCGTTGAAGAGGCAGGTGCCGCCCTTGACGCCGCAAGTCCGGTGGCTTCCCTCTCGGACGGAACGGATGAAAACGGCGACGGTCTTGAACTATATGACCGTATACCTGACGGAGACGGTCTGCTCGACATTGAACGCGCATGTGACCGTATCGCCATAGGACAAGCTATCGGGCGTCTTCCGCCCCTTTGGCGTCAGATTATCGTTCTGAGGTATTTCCGCGATATGACTCAGCAGAAAACCGCCGAAACTCTCGGACTGACTCAGGTCAAGATCTCACGCGAGGAAAAAAAGATCGTCGCGCATCTCAGAACAGAACTTACAAGATAATATTACCCAATTCCGAAAACCGAACAGAAATCGACCGGTTATCCCGAATCTCAGCAAAAAGCTGGATACCGGTCGATTTTTTTATGTGGCTGTTAAAAAAGTCAATACTTTTTTACAGCCACTCAAAAGCAGTGGTCAGGAGCCACTGCTTTTGACGCGACATTGGCGTTTTTGCCTTGAAACAAGGATGGATTTTACTCTTTTTTCAGGGCAAAACGGCGGTGTTCAGCCGCCGAGCCAAATGTCGGCGGGGTGTTAAAAAACTCGTTAGCGAGTTTTTTAACACCCCCATCTTTTTATTTTTTCGGGAGAATTACGCCGATTATTTTTATTTCCTTGTCCGATCCGCCGAAATACACGGTAACGGTTTCCCCCTTGTCGGTGATATACCGACCGGTCCAAAGTCCTGATGTATACCCGTTATACGGTATTCCGTAGGTATTTATCAGTTCTTCAAAAGTCATATCCTCGCTGATTTTCGCATACTGCTCTGCGGGAAGATGAATACTTGCTCTGTCAAAATCATAATAAGGCATTTCTGCCTTTACTATCGCCCTGAATTCTTCCTGCGAATAAACCCATTTTCTCACGTCTGTCAGTTCATACACAGGATATAACTTTGTCATTCCTTGATCATCCATGCAGTAAATCTCACGATTTCTTGTATCGGAAATAACAAGCGGATATTTTATCGTCAGTTCTGCTGCCGACTTTGCCGTTTTCAGATCGGAGGAAACCACAGCTCTTGCTTTTTGCCTGTAAATTACGTATTCAGAACCAATCAGTTCCTTATATGAGTCAATATCTTTCGGAGCATCGCTTCCGGGTATCATAACAAAGATATTTCTCGGACTGCTTTCCGAATCGAAAAACAGACTTTCGTTGTCCCGCATTTCAGACAGATCCGAGATAAGAGATGCCCCGAGAAATCCGGCGTCAAGGGTGATAAGCCTTGTCATTGCGGTGACGTAGGCGGTATTCATCAGATCGTTGTATTCCGCTTCCGAAAGTCCTTCCCCGCTCTTTATCTTTTCGCGGTATGTTTTCAGTGTCACCGGAGACAAGGTTCGATAATACCAGTTTGCCCGCGTCAGTATGATCTCATCACATTCAAGGCAGAGGCTGACGGAATCATTGATGATGTATTTCACCTCGCCGCAAGTAAGAGGAATGCGCGTTCCGGCGTCACGCATGGCAAGTAGTCCGTCTGCCTGCTCCTTCGTAAACAGAGCCGCCGTGCGTTTCCCCGCTTCATCTTCGGTAATATGGGTATAAATGTCAAATTTGCCGTGCATTATGCTTTTGTAATATTCATCCCACGTGTATGTCACACCCGCTTCGGGAAACACGTTTTTCAGTCCTCCCGAGGCTGATATACTCGTGACGGAAATAAGATTACGGTCAAAGCAAAGAGTGGTGTATTCCGAGGCTCTTAACACAGTCTTGTCATCCGGTTTCATGAGATTTGTTCCATATTCGCACATCCACTCCATTTCAGTCTTATACTGCGGCAATTCCGCGATCTCACCGCCGTCAAGCACAAGTCCGTTGGCTTTTTCGCAGTACACCGTAAGAGCGTTTTCCGTTCTTTTCGAAAAACCGAATTCGGTAAATCCTCCGTATCTGCCGGAATACATACACGAATACAGGCTTCCGGTAAGCAAACGTGAGTCAAACAATCCCACTCGGTAAACTATTATGTCGTAGATACCGCGAAGAATATTGTTGTAATTCTGACTCTCCGACGTTGTCATATGATCAGCGGTAATATGGATATCGGTATCCGCGTAATCAGCAATGTAGTCAGATACTGTCTCGATATACGACGGCAGTTCACGTGCACGTGTCAGTATGATCTCATCGTATTTGAAATAAAGCTGTGCGGAATTGTTGACGAGAAAATACAGTTCTTCTTCGGTGATGAAAAAACGTTCGCCGTTTTTTCGACTTGTTTCGAATTCCTCGTACTGCTCATCAGAGCAGATCGTAAGTATATTTTTGCCTTTTTCGTCAACGGTCACGATGTTGAAAGCATCGAATTTCTTCGCCATTTCGGACTGTGAAGTGGGTGTATTGTCGATCATTCCGCCAGATGTTCCGCTCCACACCTCTCCGGAAGCATATTCGCTGCCGCCGACAGGTGCTTTTGTCAGAACAGTCATACCGCATCCGAGCAGCAGCACCGAGGACAGTATCAGCGACGCCGTAATTGTCAGAAATTTGATATTTTTTCGCATTTCAGCTTCTCCTTTCCGCAGTTTTTTCACTGCGGATATATAATAACCCGCAGTTATCATCAAATTGTAATCAAAACGTAATCAATGCGTAAAAGTCACAGTAACAGATGTTCCTTTACCGGACTCAGACTCAAAAAGCATCACGGCACCGTGTGACTCGGCGATCTGCCGACAGAGTGCAAGTCCCAGACCTGCTCCGCCCTCGGCTCGGCTGCGGGATCTGTCCGTTCTGTAAAACGGTTCGGTAACATGGGAGAGTTGTTCCGCGGTCATTCCCTTGCCGTTATCCTTAACCGTAACCGTGGGACCGTTTTCTCCGTTCCGGCAGGAAAGCGTGACTTTTCCTTTTTCATTGCAGGCTTTCAGGGCGTTTTCGGTCAGATTGTAAAACAGCATACTCAGAAGAACTTCGTCTCCGTCAACTGTCAGCGGTTCATTCACGCAGACCAGTTCCACTCCCGCCTTCTCTGCATTCGGAAGAAGTTTTCCGGCGGTATCGCAGAGCAGTGCGGCAATATCAACGGGTTCCTTTTTTATTTCATTGTTTCTTATATACGCTGTATCGAGAAGTTTTTCCGAGATCTTGCACAGACGTTCCGATTCGGACATTATGCATATCGCCGAGTCGATCTTTTCCTCTTCCGTGGTATTTGTTCGCCGCAAATACTCGGCATAGCCGTAAATTGAGGTCAGCGGGGTACGCATTTCGTGTGCCATATTGTCAACGAGCCGCTGATTCTGTTCCGCGTTGAGTCTGAGTTCTTCCATTTTATCGTTGACACAGCCGACCATTACGTTGAAACTCCGGGCAAGTTCGGAAAATTCATCGTTTCCGCTCTCGTCGGCTGTCACCGAATAGTCTCCACCGGAAATAGTCTCCGTGGTCTTTCTCAGCCGTTCGAGAGGCGTCGAAAGTTGTTTCAGCACAAAAAACAGACACACAGCAAGAAGCACAGACACGCCGAGAGAAGTAATACAATATGTGATCATCAATGAACGGAATTCTTCATCAAGCTCCGCTACGTTTTTTCCGTAAACAAGGGTATATTTCCCGTTGCAGATGTCGGCGGTTATGAAAATATATTTCTCTCCGCCGTATTTTTCGTACGTCACGCTGTCTTTTGCGGAAACTGTTCCGTTTGATTCATAATATGACGAACATACGGAAATACCGTCGGACAGAAAATCCAGCAATATTCCCTGCTTTTCATAATATGTACAATACGACTGCATCAACAGTACGGGATCTGCCCCCGCGCCTGCCGAATTCATATCGTCATAGTCCCTCTCAAATGATTTTTCAATATAAAACCGCTCCGATCGGCAGCCGTCCGCGTTTGATTCAACGCTTCTGTGGTATGTGTAATACGCCAGCGAGAAGATCGCCGCGTTCATACAGAGCAGAAAAAGTATCAGTGTCAGAACATAAGTTTTCTGCCAGAATCTCATTCGTTTCGTCACTTTTTCCTCCGTCACACATCAAATCTGTATCCGGTCTTATATATTGTCTTTATCCTGTCTTTAAGTCCGAGTTTCTGTCTCAACTGCTGAATATGCACGTCAACCGTGCGCGTATCGCCCTCATAATCGAATTCCCATACGAGTGATATTATTTTTTCACGTGAAAGTGCCACATTGCGGTTGCGGATCAGCAATTCAAGCAGATCGTATTCCTTGGGTTTCAGTGACACTTCCGTGCCGTCCCGGAATACTTTACGGCTGCCGAAATCCACCTTTATCCCGTCAATTTCAAATGATACATCCGCACCGTGTGTACGGCGCAATACCGCTTCCACACGCGCCAGCAGTTCAAGCATTTCAAATGGCTTCACAATATAATCGTCTCCGCCCAGACGCAGACCGCGAAGACGGTCATCAAGTCCTCCGCGTGCAGTTACAAAAATTACGGGAATGTCTTCCGTCTGTGTTATGACTTCAAACCCCGACAAAAACGGCAGCATTACGTCAAGTATCAGCAGATCAAACCGTTCCGTACACGCAGCCGCCACTGCCTCCTCTCCGTCAAACACCTGTCTGCATTCATGCCCCACAAGACGGAGATTCTTTTTTATCAGGTCATTTATTGATTTTTCGTCTTCCGCTATCAGTATCTTTGCCATTATTCTGTCCTCCGTCAAAAACAATTATATCACATATCCCGATGCATGTACAGCGGTGAGTGCAGCATTCCGGTTTCAATTATAACGCTTTTTTATTATCAAATTGTAATCAAACCGTGTTTTTTGTTTCAAAGACTTGATTTTCAGCACCGTATATGTTAAAATAAAATTAAATATTACCACCGAAGGGCAGATCTGATCATAATGAAAGAAATATGTTTTGAGAAAAAAATACCAATTGCCGGTGAATATGATGTTGTAGTCGTCGGCGGGGGGCCCGCAGGCTGGATCGCCGCAGTCGCTGCCGCCCGCTCCGGTGCACGTACCGCCGTCATTGAACGCTACGGCTTCTTCGGCGGCGCCGCCACAACATCTCTCGTCGTTCCCATCAGCGGAATGTTCAAGAACGGTGAACGTGTTGTCGGAGGAATTCCGTGGGAATTCATCTGCCGGATGAAAGAAATGGGTGCTGCGCAGGAGGAAATGCCTAAAGGTCACATTTCCGTTGACCCCGAAATCTATAAGCTGATCACACAGCGTATGCTCATTGAAGCCGGAGTTTCGCTTTACACTAATTCATATCTTTCCGACTGTATGACGGACGGAAAATCTGTCCGCGCGGTACGGATTGAAAACAAGAGCGGATCTTGTGCCATATCCGGGAAAGTATTTATTGATGCCACCGGAGACGGTGACCTCTGCGATCTTGCCGGAGTGCCAATGATGCCAGCCGACGAGTTTTTGCAGCCCATGTCCATGTGCTTTGTTCTTTCGGGCGTTGACGTAACGACTCCACTGCTCCGTGACTGCATACACCATGACGGAAAAGGCGGCCGCGGATCCTGCAACACCGAAATACGTGATTACCTGAACGGACTTCACGCCGATGGCAGAATTCCCGATTTCGGAGGTCCGTGGTTCAATACTCTCCTGCTCGGCGACAGGATTGCCGTTAATATCACACGCTCTCAGGCTGTCGCTTACGACGCAGCCTCCGTTACCGCTGCGGAAATCCGGATGCGTGAGAATATGTTTGCGATCGTTGAGGCTCTGCGTGAACATTATCCCGAATTCAAGAATGCCGTGATATCGTCCTCTGCCGCTCAGGGAGGCGTCCGCGAAGGAAGACACATTATGGGTGATTTTCTTCTTACGGAAAATGATCTGCTTAATGCAGTTCATTTCAGTGACAGTATTGCACGCAACTCACATCCGGTAGATATACATATCCCCGGCAGCACCGCTCAGACTCTCAAAAAAGTCGACCGTTCGGGATACATCCCGTACCGTACTATGACAGTTCCCGGATTTGACGATCTGATCGCCGCCGGCCGCATGATCTGTGCCGACCGCGGTGCTCACGCATCGATCCGCGTTCAGGCGACTGTCATGGCAATCGGTCAGGCAGCGGGAATCGCCGCTGCCATTGCCGCCGCAGAAGACAAATCGGTACGGGAAATTTCAATTTCCGGACTTCAGGAAAAACTTACGGACATGGGCGGGATTTTCTGATCCCCACTTCACCGATACATTCATCCTTTCTCTTCGTTTTTTTACATTCACAGGGGGTTATAATACTGTTAATGAAAACCAACTATCCTAAGCTAATTGTTCTGACCGTCATCTTTTCTTTGTCTTTAGCCGCCGCTACCTTGATGTCACAGCTCTTGCCGGAACAATATCGTGAATACGATGTTATTGCGACAGTTTTAAAAATTGTTCTGATCGCCGGCTTTATTCGATACATAAAGCTCCGTCAGATACCCGTTTTACGCAAATGTAATCCGTTGTTTTTCCTCTACGCCGTCATTCCATTCATCTTCGCGTGCCTATTAAGTTACTCCGCACCGGGCCAAACGCCGAAAATTCTTCTCGTTATATCCTCAGCCGCCGGAGTAATCACTACTTGCATTGTCGAAGAACTTTTCTTCCGCACGTATATGCTGTCCACGATTAAACCCAAAGATCAGAGTGTCAAACAATTACTGATATTCTCAGTATTCTTCTCCCTCGCCCATGCAATCAATTTCTTCTTTAATGATTGGCTTTCAACAACGCTGCAATTAATCATCGCGTTCTCATTCGCCACTGTTGTTATTGAAATCTATTGGTGCACAAATAATATTCTCACCACCGTCATTCCGCATCTTGCAATGAATATAACTTCCACTTTTTTTGCCTTATTCGGAACAAAGAGCGGCAATAGCAACACAATAATCATTGCTTCGTCAATTGTCGGTTTTATAATAATCAACTCGGCAATCGTCGCTGTATTAAGGCGGAAAAGGGAAAAAAGCGTATAGAGGATCTCTGAATATTCATAACGGACGGGATCACGGTGCCATATTCCGTCATACTATTTAAAAATCCTTCGTGTCGGAGCAAGAACACGAAGGATTTTTGTTTTGATATTTTTATTCTTCCTCTTTTTTCTGTTCCTCGGCGGCGGGAGAATCAAATTCCGCCCAGAAATCAAGTACTGCCTTTTCATAGGCTTCCTTATCCACAATATAACTCATTCCGTGCTCGGCTCCGTTCACGATCAGCAAATGTTTCGGTGCCCGGCAGGCTCCGTAATTCTCGCACGTCATTTCAACAGGGACAAAACTGTCCGCCGATCCGTGAACGAAAAGTATCGGCGTCTTATTTGTTTCCATTGCGTCAAGTGTGGAATATGCATCAGGCTCCATATCTATGCGGCAGCGGCAGAATTCTTCGATCGGCTTTTGCAGAAGATCGTATGACACGCGCAGATTCTTCTCCGCCACATGCTTCCATATTGCCTTCGCCGAGGTGAATCCGCAGTCCGCCATAATTCCGCGCACATTTGGGGGAAGTTCGGAAGATCCCGATGCCATGAGCACTGTTGATGCGCCCATTGACAGTCCTGCAAGATAAAGCGGCTTTTCCTCCGCTTCTTTCTCATTGAGCCATTTTGCCCATTCGAGACAGTCAAAGCGTTCGATCATTCCGAATCCCATATACTCTCCGTCGCTGTCGCCCTGCCCTCTCTGCTCCGCGTAAAGCACAGTACATCCGTTGTCGTGCCAGAAATCCGACACGGCACCGAAATCTCTCGTCCATGAAGAACGCCAACCGTGCATTGCGACGATATATCTTTTTGTTTCTGCGGCACGGTAGATATGTCCCGTGAGCCGCGTTCCGTCAAAGCTCTCGATCTCCACGGTCTCAGTTTCGCGGCTGCGGAGGATCGCGCTCTTCGCTTCCGCGTCTTCAACTATCTTCGCAACCTTGGGAGACCCGGATATTTTTGTTCTTGCTCTGCTCATTACGGGCGGTTCACGGCGGTCGAGTGCCTCATCTATCATTGTCTGAATTGCGGCGCGAGCCGCCCCGAATCCGGCGGCTGCTGCGGCGGCAAGTCCCGCACCTATTATCAGTCTTTTCGTGCTTTTGTTCATTTACGTTTTCCCACATTCTGATTTTTTTGTACCCTTGAACGGTACGCAATCTTCAATAGGATTATACCCTTTTTTCTCTGATGACACGCGCTTTTATTGATTATTATCGAGAATTCCGTCAAGATACCGTTCAAGTGCCGCAGGATCACCGTCAAAGCGGTATGATCTTATTCCGTACTTTTCCGCTCCGGCAACATTTTTCGCATTATCGTCAATAAAAAGCGTTTCCTCCGGTTTGATCCCGCACTCACGGCAAAGGTATTCAAACATGTCGGTATTGGGTTTGATATGGCCGCACACGGCGGAAAAAATGCACTTTTCCGCAACGGACAGTATCGGGATTTCAGAGGCGTGCTCCGCAAAAGTTTTGCCTATATTTGACAGAATAAAAATCCTCAATCCGTATGTTGTCTTTAATTTACTGATAATGTTCCTCATTCCGTCTATCTCAGGCATATTATAATACCAATTATCATAAACCTCCCGCGCCTGCTCCCACAGACGTTCGGGAAGCCGGGAGTATACACATTTCATAAGTTCTTCGTCCGATATCGTTCCGGCATCCAGCGGATCCCAGTACAGTCTGTCAAAAATGACCTTTTCAGCCGTCTTACGGTCTTCTTCATTTTTTATGTATATTCCGGTCATATAATCCGGTTCGTAGTGAACGAGCACCTGACCGAGATCGAAAACAACCTGGCGTATCATCGTAATCTTCCTTTTTCTTTAATCTTTTTACTTTAGTTTTATCAATTCTATTATATCACAAGCATAATTCCGCCGCAAGCCTTTCGCGGCGCGGCGGAATTATGTTTACAAATTATTTTCAATCAAGGCAAAATCATTTTCAGTTTCTGCCGCATTTTTCACGTTCAATACGGAAAGCTACCGAGCGTTTGAGGTATTCGAGATACTCCTCATCACGGCACATTTCCTTTCCCTCACAGTCGGATAACTTTGCCACCGGTCTGCCGTTGACGTACTGCAATTTGATGACGATATTAAGTGCTTCCTCACTGGTGTCGTTTGAGCAGAACGTACCGATACCGAATGAAACCTTGGTTTTATCCTTGAAGTACCGGTAAAGTGCCTCCGCTCGGTCAAAATCAAGGCTGTCGGAGAACAGCAAGAGTTTGGTACGCGGATCCACGCCGTACTTCTTATAGTGTGCGATTATCTTCTCTCCCCACTCGTATGGGTCACCGCTGTCGTGGCGGACGCCGGTGTAGTTGTTCACCATCGAGCGGTCAAAATCAAGCAGAAACAAATCGGTGGTAACGGTATCCGTCAGAGCAGTGCCGTTATCGCCCTTGTATTCATTATACCAGTCCTGCATCGCATAATGATTAGTATACGACAGCGGAATCGAGTCGATTCCCTGATACATCTGCACGAATTCGTGGGCATAGGTGCCGATCGGAGTCAGATTATACTTCATAGCAAAATATACGTTTGAAGTCCCCACGCAGTTTTCCGTTTCCTCCGCAAGTCTTCTTACCACCACGTCTTCCCACTCTCTTGAAAGTCTGCGTCGGCAGCCGAATTCCGCAAATTTGAAGGTATACTCCCCCTTTTTAAAAGCACTTATCTTGTCGTCAAGCCGTTTCTCTGCCGATCGGCACAGTTCGGCGTAATCAAAATTCATTCTGAAATACACTTCATTGACGATTTCAAGCAGGTAGATCTCAAACTGCATAGCCGAAAACAGCGGTCCCTTGACTTCAATTGACAGTTCACCGTCATCCGAAAGCGACGTCGTTACATAGTCGCGGATAGGATGCCACAGCCGAAGAAATTCCACATAGTCGTTCTTTAAGAATCTGATCGAACGCAGATAATCAAGTTCGTCTTTGCAGAAACTCAGGGTGCAGAGATGATCGATCTGTGAATTGATCTCCGCAAGCATTCCGGGAGTAAATCTGACATCCTTGTTGCGGCATTTGAAGTAATACTCTCCGTTCAGATCGGTATGCTTATGAAAGATCACCTGATCCATATTGAATTTGTAAAGGTCGGTGTCAAGCAGCGAAATAATAATAGGTTCAAGTTTCATTTTTTCTTCCTGATTTTTCTTTTATTTTTTCGTCGGTCAGCGTTTCGGGAATCATCAGCATTTCCGGAAGATCTTTCCCGAGGATGCACGGATCAAAAAAAGTTTATCCCCGTTCTTCTCGATAATCCACGCAATATCTCAATTTTTTCCGGATTTTTTCTGTGTATCATCGATATGACTGATCTGTCCTCGTGATGGAAGAGGCTCATTTTTGTGAACATTCCACTCACATTACGCAGAGGAATTGTTCTTTCGTTCTTTTCTCTGTAACCGCCGCAGATAATCGGCTGCATTATCGGCTTCTTTCTGAACAATCACATTTGACCCATCCTCTTAAATTCAGTCTTCAAGAGCAAACCTGCCCTCAACCGTTATTCTGCTTTTTTCTTCTTCTTCGTCTTAATCCCCGGACGATCCGACTTCCGCGTCTTCTGTGTATTCCTGTTTGTCAATCGTTTTTTCCCGAGAATCCGTTGCCTATCAAAAAAATCACCTAACTACTATAAAACAAAAGTTAAAAATGTCAAGGAAAAAATGTCTCAACTTCCTTTTATCACCTATGCAGACATTTCGATCGAGTATAACACAACAATTTGAATTTTTTTCATATCAATAATGTAATTTTATTTATTTTTTTTTTAAAAACCGCATATATTCATATTATTTTTTATTTTTTGTATTTTTCTCTGCAAAAGTTGTTGACAATTCCTGCATTTTACTGTAAAATAATAAAGTAATTTTATTTCACCGGAGGAAATTTACTATGAAGAAAACCGTAAAGATCACAGCAGTCGTTATGCTGCTTGTTCTCACCGTCGCCTGCTTCGTCGGCTGCGGCGAAAAAAATGACGAAAAAATTTACAAGATCTGTTCTGACAACTCCTTTTCTCCATTTGAATTCTGGGACAACGAAAAGAACGCTTATGTCGGTATTGATATGGACATTCTTGCCGCTATCGCAGAGGATCAGGGGTTCAAATACGAAATGAATAACATCGGCTTCGATGCCGCGTGCGGAAACGTTCAGTCCGGTCAGGCTGATGCCATGATAGCCGGAATGACGATCAACGCAAAGAGAACTCCCATCTACGACTTTTCAGAACCTTACTTCAATGACGGTCAGATCATGTGCACATCCAAAGACAGAGTTTATGCTAACCTCGAAGACCTTCGCGGAACTGTCGTCGCCGCCAAAACCGGTACAGCCGGTGCTGAGTTTGCCGAGAGCAACAAAGAACAGTACGGCTACACCATCCAGTACTATGAGGATTCTCCCACAATGTATCAGGCTATCGTCAACGGAATCAACTCCGCCTGCTTTGAGGACTACACCGTTGCCGCAAGTGCGATCAAGAGCGGCGTCGCTCTGAAAACCGTGGGCAGTGTTCTCAATCCTTCCCCCTATGGCTTCGCCGTAAAGAAAGGATGCTTCCCCGAACTTATCGAAAAGTTCAACGCCGGTCTTAAAAATATAAAGGCTAACGGCAAATACGCCGAGATCCTTGCCAAGTACGGAATCGAAGCACAATAATTTATTTTCTATATTCGCAAAATCGGCATGTTGCGAAACATGCCGATTTTGCTTCCGGATCATTTCATCAAACAAGAGATAAGATAATAATATGGATTTTCTGAAAGTATTGAAAGAAGCGACCCCTATGCTTATCGAGGGGGTGCGCCTCACTATCGGCATTTCTCTGCTCTCACTTATGATCGGCGTTATCGTCGGTCTTCTGTCATGCATTATGGGAATGTCTAAAAATCCCGTTTTGAAAGGGATTTCCGCCGTTTATATCTGGCTCATCCGCGGAACCCCCATGATCGTGCAGGCTTTTGTCGTCTATTTCGGTGTCCCGCAGCTCATTCAGAAAATGGTCCCGGGATTTACCCTGACCGCCTTTGTCGCGGGTGTGATCACACTTTCTCTCAACGCAGGTGCCTATCTTTCCGAGATATTCCGCTCCGGCATTGAAGCTGTTGACCCCGGTCAGATCGAAGCCTCCAGAAGTCTCGGTGTTTCATCACGCATCACTATGACACGGATCGTTCTCCCGCAGGCGTTCAAAATCACTATTCCCTCCCTCGTCAATCAGTTCATCATTACGATCAAGGATACATCAATCCTTTCTGTGATCGGTATGGCGGAACTTGTAAACAAAGCAAAAATCTACGTCGGCTCTACATATCAGTTTTTTGCAACGTATATTCTCGTCGCCGTCTACTACCTTGTGATCATTTCCGTACTGATGATAGTCTCAAAATTCGTGGAGAAAAAATTCAGTTATGACAAACAGTAATTTTTCCGACAACAAAAAAGTGATAGTCAGGGATCTGCACAAAAGTTTCGGTAATCTTGAAGTACTTAAAGGCGTGGATCTTGAAATAGCAGAAGGCGAAGTAGTCTGCCTTATCGGTCCTTCCGGATCAGGTAAATCAACAATTCTCCGCTGTCTCAACCGCCTTGAAGAACCTACTTCCGGCACGATCATTGTGGATAATTACAATATTACCGACAAAAAGACCGATATCAACAAAGTGCGGGAAAATATCGGAATGGTTTTTCAGCAGTTCAATCTGTTCTCACATATGACCGTAAAACAGAACATTATGTTCGCACCGGTCAAACTAAAAAAAATGACTTCCGAAGAGGCTGAGAAAGTCGCCGTAAGACTTCTCGAAAGAGTCGGACTCGCCGACAAAGTGGATTATTATCCTCGTCAGCTTTCCGGCGGTCAGAAACAGCGTGTCGCCATTGCCCGTTCTCTCGCAATGAAACCCGACATTATGCTTTTTGATGAGCCGACATCTGCTCTCGACCCCGAAATGGTCGGAGAAGTGCTGGCAGTTATGAAGGAACTTGCAGCCGAAGGTATGACCATGGTGGTGGTGACTCACGAAATGGGGTTTGCACGCGACGTTGCAGACCGCGTGATCTTTTTCTCCGACGGCAATATTGTTGAGGAAGGTACCCCCGAAGATATCTTCGACTCTCCGAAATCGCAGAGAACCAAGGATTTTCTCAGCTGTGTTCTTTGATTACATCATGGGGCGGTCCCAAGCCGCCCTTTTTTTTGAAAAACATAGACAGTCCCCACAAAATATGCTATAATGTAAAAGTATTGATACAACGCACAAAAATCTATCAGAAAGGCATTCTGTCATGTTCTTTCAGTATGTGAACGGTCCTGTTGAGACCGATATTAAGAAACTTAAAAAAAATACCCTTACAGCAGGGTATCTTTCCCCCGATGAACTTGAAAAAGTCTACGGTAAATTCGGTTTTTCAGAATCAACCGTTGCCTCATGCCGCCGTGCAAACAAGTACTTCCGCTCCGGAGTTGAGATATACGGAGACTACACATTTACTGAACTCCGTGTGATCGACGTTTCAACATCCGACGACGACTGCGTGGCCTTGTATATAAAAAAAGACCTCATTATCGTTGTGGACGTGGAAGACACAGACGGATCAACAAAATCAAAATTCATGGGAGCACTCAACAGATATACAGCTGAAAACGTCACTCTTGAAAAAATCATCTACTCTTTCCTCGACTCTCTGATCGCCGGAGATATTAAGGTTATTGAACAGACCGGAACACGTCTGTCAGAACTTGAAGAACAGCTGATCGAAAAAAAGCCCGAGCACGATTTCGAACTTGATCTTCTGAAAACAAAAAAGCAGCTGCTTCTGCTGCGCAATTATTATGAGCAGATACTCGATATAACAGAGTCAATTGACGAAAATGAAAACGATCTTTTCGACAGCGACTGCCTGATGTACATCAACAACATTTCAAAGCGAGTGGAGCGCCTAAGGGAAGATGTGGACAGCCTGAAAAATACTGTGGAACATCTTCAGGATGCCTATTCCACGTTCCTTGACGCAGAACTCAACAACACAACAAAAATTCTGACTGTGATCTCAACAATCTTCTTCCCGCTGACCATAATCGTCGGATGGTACGGGATGAACTTCAAATACATGCCGGAGTTTGACTGGAAATACGGCTACGTTTACGTTATTGCCCTGTCTGTGGTTGTCGTGGCGATCCTGACCTTGATCGGAAAAAAGAAAAAATGGTTCTGACCGTTTTACCAAGGCACTAAGTATCCTATTCCGCCATACCATACAATCGGTAATCAATTATGTATAAAAGAAAATCCGGACTCGCCGCTTATGCCGACAAGTTCGGATTATTCCTGTTTGGTGCGGGTAAGAGGACTTGAACCTCCATGAAGTTGCCCTCACTAGAACCTGAATCTAGCGCGTCTGCCAATTCCGCCATACCCGCATATTTGTGTATTGTAAAGATTGAGCAAAGCAATCTTTCGATTGCTTTGCTCATGGTGCGAGAAACGGGACTTGAACCCGTATGTCGTAAGACACACGCCCCTCAAAC
>JAKSOD010000025.1 GCA_024405755.1 Clostridia bacterium | reverse complement strand
TGACTTGTCAAGGAAAAAACAAAAAAATATATGTATTCGTAAAAAATGACAAAAATCGTGTGTATATGTCTTCGCTGCTTGGGAAAAATTCGTTATCGGCAATAAAACGGCAGTACGTCAATTGACAGAATAACTGAAATGTGATATAATAACAGTAACTTAATAGGAAAAATAATTCAATCAATGATATTGACTGAATATCCGGCAAGTCGGAGGGAGACAAGTTCGGTCAGGCTGCTTAGTCTCTCCATACTGATGTTTTCCTTTGGGACGGTGATATTCTCGGATTCAGAAATGAGAACAGTCCTCTGATGCTTGACGAGAAATACACCGGCGGAAAATGCACAAACCTTATTGGTACCCTTTATAAAAACTTTTGCGAATCTTCGGAAAAATCATTGATGATATCAACGACGCATTTTCGTCTGAAAAGTGAAAATGACTTGAACCGAAAGGAAATTATGCTTAGATGGAATTTTTAACAGATTTGCATGTTCACACCTGCGGAATAGGGACCTGCGCCACCGCAAGTCCTGAAAATATGGTTGAACGATATATTGAAGCCGGTGTGAATACTGTGGTGGTGACAAATCATATAACCCGCCGTGCAGTCGGAGAACTCGGTTTTTCCGAAGACAGCGAGGGGTGGGGAGGATTCTGTGATGCGTTTTTACTTGAATACCGACGTGCAGCCGACGCTGCACGGGACCGTCTGAATGTTCTTCTCGGTGCAGAGATACGAATCCCAGATACGGGAAACGATTTTCTCATTTTCGGACTGACAGAAGAAATTCTTCGTGGACTTGACGGCATACTCTCCGAAAAAATCAAGACAGCATCGCCGCGTATACGTGAGAGCGGCTGTCTGATATATCAGGCGCACCCTTTCCGCAACGGTCAGGTCGTGACGGATCCGGCTCTTCTTGACGGTATAGAGGTCTGCAATTTCAATTATAAACTTGATTCCAGAAACGATATAGCGGCAGTCTACGCGGAGCACCTCGGGATGTCGGGCGTATGCGGATCTGATTTTCATCATATTTCAAGTGCCGTCGGAGGCGGTATTCTTACCGAAGAACCGATAAAAGATAATGAAACGCTTCTATCTGTGCTTCGCACGGGAAATTACCGCATCAGACCTTTTCGTGACGAGAGATCGGTATGGTAAAAAACACGAGGGAGAATACCCGTTCAGAGTATTCTCCCTCATGTTTATATAAAAAGCAGGATGTTAAAGACATTTTAACATCCTGCTTTTATATGGGGTGAATGATGGGTCTCGAACCCACGACCTTCAGGGCCACAACCTGACGCTCTAGCCAACTGAGCTACATCCACCATATATGGCGCGCCTTAAGGGACTCGAACCCCCGGCCTACTGCTTAGAAGGCAGTTGCTCTATCCAGCTGAGCTAAAGGCGCTCGTAATACTGACTGCGGGGCTGTCTCACTTACTTGATCCTACCCAACTGATCCGGTCGTTTTGGCTCTGAAAAAGGTGGCTTTTTATGTCAAAAACACCGGATATTGTTCAAAAACGGCGGACAGGAGCCGCCGTTTTGACGTGCGCCGCACTTGCGACAACACGGTAAGTGTGGAGCGGGTGATGGGAATCGAACCCACGCGGCCAGCTTGGAAGGCTGGAATTCTACCATTGAACTACACCCGCAAACAGCTTCTTGAAAACCGCTTTAATATAATACCACATATACCGCGGTTTGTCAATAGGTGAATGAAGATTTTTTTGAATTTTTTTTGGATTTTTTCGGAATTTTCTAACCTTTTGCAGTTACCTGCGGTTTCGATTGCAGCGCAGAGCAAAAAAGGAAGGCGGCACGGAGGTTTTTCGTAATATGGGTGGTTTTCCTGTGAATAAATACTTGCCATAAGGACGGAAATGTGGTAAAATACATATGGAGTAGTCTGTTTTTTCATGCTGAGATGAAAACGGACCGCGTGATCATTAAAGGACGTAAAAATGCTTGATTTTCTTACTCCCGACCGTATGTTCGGGAAATACGACGATATAACTCCCGGATTTCTTGCGGCGGAGGGAAAACGCGCAATAGTTGCGGATATCGACAATACTCTTGCACCGTACGAGCAGCCGGATCCTGACGAAAGATTCAAAAAGTGGCTGACGGCTATGCAGAAAGCGGGAATAGGCGTAGCACTTGTGTCAAACAACGAAGCGGAGAGGGTGGAGAGATTCAACCGTGAACTGAGACTTCCCGCTTATTCAAAATGCGGAAAACCGTCGCCCAAATATATTCTTGCAGCACTGTCCGATCTCGGAGTTGAGCCGTCAGACGCCGTTTTCCTCGGGGATCAGATATTCACCGACGTTGCGGCTGCCAAGCGGGCGGGGATGACCGCACTTATAGTACCGCCTATCAAGGACAAAAAAACACTTTTCTTCCGCTTCAAGCGGTTATGCGAAAAACCTGTTATCAGACGTTACCGCCGTCTGCACGGCGACGAAAAATAAAACATATTCTATGGAGGAAAAATAAAATGTCACATCTTTCAAGACTCAAAGAGGCAATGAAGACGAAAGGCTTCGATGCCGTTATCATTTCGTCGGAGATCAATCAGAGATACCTTACCGGTTTCAATTATTCCGACGGACTTGTCGTTGTAACTTCAAAACGCGCCTGTCTTCTGACAGACTTCCGTTATATTGAAGCCGCAAAGGGATCCCGAGCAGCTGCTGAATTCGAAATCATGATGCCTCATATCGCCATGATCAAGGCGGCTAAGGAGATAATTGACGGCGATGGAGCACGGGAGATCGCGGTCGAAGAAGCGACTCTTGCCCTTGCCGATTACAACCGTTACTGCGAAGTTCTTGAAGGCTGCCATGTCATCGGCGGTGCTTCTGCCATGACCGACGGTCTGCGCGAATTCAAAGACGAAGAAGAAATCGCCAAAATGCAGCAGGCACAGGATATTGCCGACCTTGCATTCACACACATTCTTGATTTCATAAAGCTTGACATGACCGAGCAGCAGGTCGCACTTGAACTTGAATTTTTTATGCGTGCCCACGGTGCTGAGGCGGCTGCATTTGAAACTATCGCCGTTTCCGGGGCCGCCTCTTCAATGCCTCACGGTGTTCCGCGTGACGTGGTATTGGAAAAGGGATTCCTTACCATGGATTTCGGTGCCCGCGTTGACGGATATGATTCAGATATGACAAGAACAATCGTAATCGGCAAGGCTGATGCCGATATGAAGCGGCTTTACGACACGGTGCTGAAAGCACAGCTTGCAGGTCTTGATCTTGCCGCGCCGGGAGTTCCCTGCTGCGATATGGACATCACTGCCCGCAATATCATTGACGGTGCAGGTTACGAAGGCTGCTTCGGTCACAGTCTCGGACACGGCGTAGGTATGTACATCCACGAGGCTCCGAGTCTTTCATCCCGCGTTCCGCGTGAGCGTTTGCTGACTCCGGGGCAGATCGTTACCGTTGAGCCGGGTATTTATATCGAGGGCAAATACGGCTGCCGCATCGAGGATATGATCGCCGTTCTCGATAACGGTATCCACAACTTTACTCACTCTCCCAAGGAGCTTATTGAGATCTGCTGACGTCGGATCCGCAGAGTTAAGGCAACACCGCACAATTCACGGCTGACGCCTTGACTGCGCATATGCTTGCATCTTTTCCGTCATACTTCAGGGGACCTCTGAAAATTCATCGCGGACGGAATCGCGGTGCTTTATTCCGTCATACTTCACAAAAATCCTTCGTGGTGGAGCAACAACACGTGCGGATTTTTGTTTCGTCTGACGAAAAAATCCCTCGCGCCCCATCTCGCACTGAATTTTCAGAGGTCCCCTTCACAAAATTTCGTTGAAATAGAGAAACTATTCCTACCTCATTTTGTATCGTCTGACGAAAAATCTGACGGCGCATCTGCACCGCCAGAATTATGCGGTATTGCCTTAAACTTTTTTCTGAGGAAAAGAAATGAAAAAGATCATGACCGTTTTCGGCACACGACCGGAAGCCATAAAAATGTGTCCGCTGGTAAATGAATTGAGATCCCGTGAAGGAATTACCGTCACCGTCTGCGTGACGGCACAGCACCGGGAAATGCTTGACGGCGTACTCCATACCTTCGGTGTTGCACCGGACATTGATCTTGATATTATGGAAGATGGGCAGTCCCTTTTCGACGTGACGGAGGAGATCCTGCGGCGTTTCCGTTCAGTACTTGAAACTGAGCATCCGGATCTTGTTCTCGTTCACGGAGACACCACCACAGCAATGTCGGCGGCACTTGCGTGTTATTATCTGCGCATACCCGTAGGACACGTGGAGGCGGGACTCCGCACATACGATACAGAATCGCCATATCCTGAGGAATTCAACCGCCGTGCGGTGGAGATCATTTCCTCATATGATTTTGCTCCGACAGAGGAGGCACGGTCAAATCTTTTGCGCGAAGGAAAACCCGATGAGCGAATTTTTGTTACCGGTAATACCGTTATTGATGCTCTCGGAACGACTGTACGGAATGATTATTCTCATCCGGAACTTGACGCGGCAGCGGGAAGAAAAATCGTACTGCTGACAGCACACAGACGTGAAAATATCGGGGAGCCTATGCGCAGGATGTTCCGTGCCATAAGACGGACGGCGGAAGAACATGAGAATGTGCTGATTATTTATCCCGTACACCCGAATCCCGATGTAAGACGTCAGGCTCACGAAAGTTTTGACGGCTGCAAAAATGTCTGCCTTACGGAGCCTCTTGACGTGGTGGACTTCCATAATTTCATGGCGCACAGTTATCTGATACTGACGGATTCCGGAGGTATTCAGGAGGAGGCACCTGCTCTCGGCAAACCGGTGCTTGTTATGAGAGATACCACAGAGCGTCCCGAGGGCGTTGCCGCGGGTACTCTGCGGCTGGTCGGCACTGAGGAGAACAAGATCTATTCGGAATTCTCCCGTCTGCTTGATAACCCGCGTGAATATGCCCGTATGAGCCATGCGTATAACCCATACGGTGACGGTCACGCATCACAGCGAATTGCCGATGCTGTGGAAGAAATCCTCGGATCGTGACGGAATTCTGTATATCAAAATATTTATCTGACGCGGCAAAGATACGTTTTTGCCGATGTCTGATAACAGAACGGAAAAGCAATGAAAAAAAGATTTTTTGCTCTTGTTGCCGTGCTGATTTGTGTTTTTTCCTTTTTGTGGGGGCTGTGTTCCTGCTCAAACAGTGGAAATATGCTCAAAGAAATACAAAAGGACGGCGTGACATATCGACTTTACGGATATGACACAGGAGTCCGTCGGGTGACAGTCACGGGAAATGAGGGAAATGCTTTATGCACCGTGAATGTTGACGTAAATATGAACGGCGGTGAGCCGTATGCTTCCGACGGAAGCGACGGACTTGATTTCGGATTTATGCTGACGGATATTGACCTTGACGGCGACGACGATATAGTGATAACAACCTGCCGTGTTAAAAACAAGGAAAAGTACTGTTTCTTTATGAACGACGGTAAGTTTGTTTTTACTGAGGAGAGTGCATTGTCGGCTCTGCCGTCTCCCGTTTTCGGTGACGGGAGCGGAAAGGTCAGTATCTCATACCACCGCTTGAACTACGAGATCGAGCCAACGCCGGGAAACCCGCCGAACTATGTTGAAACAGAGAAAAAAGTTTCATTCGGCTGGGATAAAGAAGGGAAACTCCACGGAATGAGCGGAGAGGCACTGATATATTACTCGGAAAATGATGTTTACTGCCTTGTTACATACGTCCGTGACAAGGAAAGCGGTGAAAAGGAAAATGTGAGCGTGACCGATATTGCCGGAGCGGAAAAAGAACTCATTACGGACACGGAAACGTGGATCGAGCCGAACCGACTTGCGGAATACGGATATGAGCGTTTCAAACCGGTGAATCCGTAACATATATCCGGTATCGGACTGCCGCAAGTGCTGCGGCACGAAAAAACGGCGGACACGATCCGCCGTTTTTTGTCTTTAATTGTTGACATTCCTTAAAATACAATTATAATATTAGAAGAATAATTCAGAAACGGAAGTTGATTTTCGAATGTTAAAAAGATTTATTGCATACTACCGCCCGCACCGTAAAATGTTTATTCTCGATATGTCGGCATCCATGCTTGTATCTCTCATAGGTATGGTGTATCCGGAAATCACAAGGAAAATGCTCGGGGATCTGATCCCGCAAAAAAAGTTCCGCGCTGTAATAATTGCGGGACTCTGTGTATTGGTGCTTTATATTATCCGTCTTTTCCTGCGGTATTTCGTTCAGTATTACGGACATCTGATCGGAGTCGGAATGCAGGCTCAGATGCGTCGTGATCTGTTTACTCAATTACAGAAACTTCCGTTTTCATTTTATGATGAGCATGAGACCGGAAAAATCATGACACGTATGACTTCCGACCTTTTTGAAGTCAGCGAACTTGCTCACCACGGACCTGAAAACCTGATCATCAGCAGCGTTATGCTCGTTGGTTCGTTCATTTATCTTTGCACAATAGACGTCTGGCTGACAATGATCGTCTTTGCCTGCGTCCCGATACTTATCGTTGTATCCATGCATTATCGCAAGAAGATGCGCGACGCTTTTTCTGACCGCCGCCAGAGCAATGCAATAATCAACGGCGCACTTGAAAGCAGTATTTCCGGTATCCGTGTCACCAAAGCATACACCAACTCAGACAAGGAGATGGAAAAATTCGAGAAGGGCAACAATGCCTTTATCGATGCCTGCAAGAAGGCGTATATGGCGATGGCGAAATACCACGCCGGATCGTCGTTTATCACCGATATTTTCAACGTAATAATTCTTATCGCCGGCGGTATTTTCCTATATGAAGAGTATATTGATTTTGCAGACTATTCCGCTTTTATTGTTTCCGTGAACCTTTTTATAAACCCGATTACAACACTTATCGGTTTTATGGAACAGTATCAGGACGGTGTCAGCGGATTTGAACGCTTTGTCGAGATCATGGATCTTGATCCCGAGCCGGAAAAGCCGGATGCGGAGGATATCGGTGAAGTAAACGGAAAAATCGAACTCAATAATGTTGAGTTTTCGTATGAGACGTCAGGAGAAGTACTCCACGGAGTCACTCTTTCCGTGGAGAGAGGAAAGACTCTTGCTCTCGTAGGACCTTCGGGAGGCGGAAAAACAACGATCTGCCACCTGATACCGCGCTTTTACCGTGTCAGCGGCGGTGAGATACTTATTGACGGAAAAAATATCGAAGACGTCACTATGACGTCACTCAGGCGCAATATCGGTATCGTTCAGCAGGATGTGTTCCTGTTCAACGGTTCCATAAGGGATAACATCCTTTACGGCAGACTTGACGCCACCGACGACGAGGTGATTGAGGCGGCAAAGAGAGCGAATATTCACGATTGGGTAATGACGCTTGAAAAGGGATACGACACCGAGATCGGAGAGCGGGGAGTCAAACTTTCCGGAGGTCAGAAACAGCGGCTTTCCATTGCCCGCGTTTTCCTCAAAGATCCTGCGGTGCTGATCCTCGACGAGGCGACTTCCGCGCTTGACAATACCACGGAGATACTGATCCAACAGGCACTTGACGAACTTTGCAGGGGAAGAACGACCATTGTCGTTGCTCACAGACTTTCCACGATCCGCCGTGCGGATGAGATAGCCGTGATATCCGCGGGCAGGGTGGCGGAGCGGGGAACACATGAAGAACTGATGAAGGATCCCGACGGGATTTATGCCCGACTTTATAAACTTCAATTCCGCGATGCCGACAGCGAAATCTGTCCGGGGGGAATTGGAAAACTTGCCGAGAGCGCAGGATTCTGATCGGAAACAGTAAAGACCGATTAAGACTGCCGGATAACCTAATATGAATAATTTCCCTTTCTTTGTGAAATACTAAAAAAAAAACACAAAGAAAGGGAATTATTATGTCATTTTCAAAACCTTATATTCAGAAATGCGCAGCGCGTGAGATCCTTGACTCACGCGGAAATCCCACCGTTGAAGCAAGCGTGACACTGAACGACGGCAGTGTCGGGACGGCAGCGGTTCCGTCAGGCGCGTCAACGGGAATCTTTGAAGCACATGAAAAGCGTGACCGTGATGAAAGATTCGGGGGCAAGGGAGTAAGGGGAGCCGTGGAAAGCGTCAACGGAGAGATCTCCGAGGCTCTCAGCGGTGTTCCTGTCTCTTGTCAGGACAAGATCGACTCCGTCCTCTGCAAACTTGACGGGACAGCAGGCAAGGAACGGCTCGGCGCAAATGCGATACTTGCAGTTTCTTTGGCTTCGGCACGTGCCGCCGCGGCGTCTTTCCGTATGCCTCTTTGGAAGTATCTCGGAGGTGTCCGTGCCACACGTCTGCCTGTGCCTATGTTCAATATTCTCAACGGAGGCGCACACGCTTCAAACAATGTGGAAATCCAGGAATTTATGGTTGTTCCCGTGGGTGCCCCATCATTCGCAGAAGCACTCCGGTGGGGCGCGGAAATATATCATTCACTCGGATCCATTCTGAAAAAACGTGGTTTTGGAGCCGGAGTGGGGGACGAAGGAGGATTTGCGCCAAACCTTGGCTCTGACGAGGAAGCACTTGATCTGATCTGTGAGGCGATCGGCACTGCCGGTCACGCCGACGGAGGGGTGAAGATCGCACTTGACGCTGCCGCAGGTGAGTGGTACGACGAGGAGGCAAAGAAATACCGCCGTCCCAAACGCGCCGATTCATTTACCGTTGACGGACTCTGTGATTATTGGGAAAATCTTGTAAAGCAGTATCCGATCTGCTCACTTGAAGACGGACTCGATCAGCGTGATTTTGAGGGGTGGCGTACACTTACAGAGCGACTCGGGAAGAAAATCATGCTCGTCGGAGACGATCTGTTCGTTACCAACCCCGAACGTGTCCGTACGGGAATAACCGAGGGAGCGGCAAACTGCGTTCTCATAAAGCCAAATCAGATCGGCACTCTGTCAGAAACCGTCCGTGTAGTCACCATGGCGTCTGCGTCCGGGTATTCATGCATAATGTCTCACCGCTCGGGTGAGACGGAGGATACTACGATCGCTGATCTCGCGGTAGCACTTGGTACTCCCTTTATTAAATCCGGTGCTCCGTGTCGGAGTGAACGTGTGGCAAAATACAACCGTCTGTGTTCTATTGAGGCATCTCTCGGCTCTTCTGCCCGTTACGGATCCGCACGCGTTGAACGCAGGCCCGAAAGTGCCGTTCTTGTATAATAATTCAAAAAGCGTCTGTACGGAATTATCGGTACAGACGCTTTTTGAAATGAATTTAATATGACCTTATTTTTTTGTTTGTGTAAGTTGCGAAGGAAATCCTGTAATCTCCGGAAGTCTGTTGCTGAGTCACTCCGTAAAGAAACCAGCCGGGGAGAGTCCGGAAATCCGGAATGAAGGTATCGGCACCTTCTGTCGAGGCATCCACCCACGTGACGTATGCGCGTTCACAGAATGGATAAAGATTGCTGTAAAGTGAGCCGCCGCCGATCAGCATCACCTGATCAGAAGGATATTTTGCGATCTCGGCGAACAGTTCGTCAAAACTGTGTACTGCGATGACCCCTTCGGGTGCAAAATTATGATCGGAAGTCAGAACAATATTTGTCCTGTTTTTCAGCGGTTTCTGCCCCGGAAATGAAAGCAGTGTCTTTTTGCCCATTACGACGACCTTACCGGCAGTCATACGACGGAAATACTTCATATCGTCGGGAATGGAGTACAGAAGATCACCGTTTTTTCCTATGGCGCAGTTTTTATCGGCAGCAACGATAAGATCCATGACTTACCTCGCTTTTCAGATTGCCACGGGGATCTTGAATCCCGTGGGATTTGCAATGTAATTCTCAAAGTTGACGTCTTCGACTTTAAAGTCGTAGAAGTCCTTAACGTCGGGATTGAGGGAGAATTTCGGTGCGGGGAATTGCTCGCGCCCGAGCATTTCTTCCACAAGCGGAATATGGCGGTCATAAATATGGGCATCGGCGATAATGTGAACGAATTCCCCGGGGATAAGTCCCGAAACCTGGGCGAACATAGAGAGAAGCACGGCGTACTGCACTACGTTCCAGTTGTTTGCCACAAGCATATCCTGCGAACGCTGATTCAGTATCCCGTTGAGATACTTTCCGGTGACGTTGAAAGTCATGGAATAAGCACAGGGGTAGAGATTCATTTCGTGCAGGTCCGCGTGTGTGTAAATATTGGTCATTATACGGCGGGACGCCGGATTATGTTTCAGATCATAAAGGACACGGTCTACCTGATCGAATTCACCTTCGGGATACTTGTGTTTGACACCAAGTTGATAACCGTATGCTTTGCCTATCGTTCCGTCTTCTCCTGCCCACGAATCCCATATATGAGAGTTCAGATCAGCGATCCGATTGGATTTTTTCTGCCAGATCCAGAGAATTTCATCAACGCAGTTTTTTACTCCTGTCTTGCGCAAGGTCATAATGGGAAACTCTTCGCGCAGGTCGTAGCGGTTGACAAGGCAGAATTTCTTTACGGTATGAGCGGGAGTACCGTCTTCCCAATGGGGGCGGACTTGCAGTTCATCGTCGTGAAAACCGTGATCAAGAATGTCGCGGCAGTTCTGAATGTATATTTCGTCGGCTCTGCTCATATCGGAACTCCTTTTTTTATATTTTTATATTTCTTATATTTCGCAGTCAACTACCGTGCGGGAGAGGCTGACTTTTTTGACGTAGGCGGAGATCGCTGCGTGGTCGGGGAAAATCTTGTAGGCTGCCAGATCGTCTAAAGAGTCGAACTCCGTGAGAAGTACCATATCCATGGACATATCTGTGCCGGAGACGTCTTTCCCGATTTCCATACGGCGCAGTCCTTTTATCTTACCGCTTTTGTAAAGTGACATGAGCCTTGATGCCACGAGATCAAGGTTCTCAGCCTTGGTGAGACCTTCCGCCTCGGCGGCAAATTTCCACATAACGATATGTCTGATCATTTATTATTATTTCCTTTCGGTAATAATTGGCTTATAACAATATAATATCACAACAAAACGGGGATGTCAACAGTATTTTCCATTCCGGATATATGCAAGAACACAAAACTCTTGACAATCATGATGTTTGGGTGTATCATTATTATGTATTATTATTTAATTATGATTCGGGAGTCAAAAGATATGGAATATAATTTTTCCGATAAACTCGCAAAACTGAAACCTTCTGCCATACGTGAGATATTCAAATCCCTGACCGATCCGTCAATTATTGCCTTTGCGGCGGGCAACCCCGCCGCCGAGTCATTTCCCGTGGATGAGCTTGCCCGTCTTTCGTCTGAGATCTATGCCGAAAGTCCCGTTTCCGCTCTTCAATACGGCACGACCGAGGGATATATGCCTCTGCGCCGTGCTGTGGAGGCAAGACTTAAAGAAAAATTCAATATCGGAAGATCCGTTGCCGCCGGTGACAAATACAACGATATGACCTGTATCGTCAGCGGAGGCAATCAGGGAATCGAACTATCCTGCAAGGTGCTCTGCAACGATGGAGATGTTGTGATCGCGGAAGATCCGTCTTTTATCGGTGCGCTCAATGCATTCCGCTCCAACGGAGCCGTGACACTCGGCGTTCCCCTGCGCGATGACGGTATAGATACGGACGCCCTTGAAGCTATGCTCGACAGTCAGCCGAAGGCGAAGCTTCTTTATCTCATTCCGACTTTTCAGAATCCTGCGGGAATTACCACGTCACTTGAAAAACGCCGCAAAGTGTATGATATCGCCCGCCGTCACGGCGTGATCATTCTTGAGGACAATCCATACGGAGAACTTCGCTTCGCCGGAAATGATATTCCCACCATCAAGAGCATGGACGAGGACGGAATTGTGATCTACTGTTCTTCTTTCTCGAAGATCCTTTCCGCCGGTATGCGTATCGGATACATCACCGCACCCGAAACTCTCATGCAGAAAATCGTGGTGGCAAAGCAGGTCGAAGACGTTCATACAAACCAGTTCTTCCAGATGCTGTGCTATAAATATATGACTGAGTGTGATCTTGACGCTCATATCAATGATGTACGCGCCATTTACCGCCGCAAATGCGGACTTATGCTTGATTCTCTCGACCGTGAACTTCCGAAGGAATTGAAATTCACCCGTCCTGAGGGCGGACTCTTCATCTGGTGCACGCTTCCCGAGAAGATAGAAATGAACGAATATGTCCGCCGCTGCCTTGCCCGCAAGGTTGCGCTGGTCCCCGGAAGCGCATTCTGCCCCGTTGAGGGAGCACCCTGCAATTCCGTCAGAATGTCCTACTCCACAGCCACCGACGAGCAGATCGTTGAGGGATGCCGCATAATCGGTGAAGTTGCCCGCGAGATGCTTGGAGAATAATAAGTCATTACGAAAGGAACAATGATCAATGTTGGCAGACAGACCCGTTTCCTTCTCCGGTGTTCAGCCGAGCGGAAACCTTACAATAGGAAATTACCTCGGAGCGATCAAGAATTTTCCCGAATTCTCCGAAAAGTATAAATGCTTTTACTGTGTGGTTGACGAACACGCAATAACCGTCCGTCAGATCCCCGCGGAACTCCGCCGCCGTACCTACGAGACTCTCGCACTTTATATTGCCTGCGGTCTTGATCCCGAAAAGAACACGCTTTACGTTCAGTCTCACGTTCCGGCTCACGCGGAATTGGCGTGGATACTCAACTGCTTTACCATGTTCGGTGAACTCTCCCGTATGACACAGTTCAAGGATAAGAGCGCAAAGCACGCAGACAATATCAATGCGGGACTATTCACTTATCCTTCGCTTATGGCGGCTGATATTCTTCTCTATCAGACCGACGTTGTTCCGATCGGAAGCGACCAGAAGCAGCATGTGGAACTTACCCGTGATATTGCGGAGAGATTCAATCAGATCTTCCCAGATACATTTACCGTTCCGGAGCCGATAATTCCTCAGTCCGGAGCGCGCATAATGTCCCTTGCGGAGCCGGAAAAAAAGATGAGCAAGTCCGACGAGAACGAAAATGCCGTAGTGCGTATTCTCGACGACAAGGACACAATGATCCGCAAATTCCGCCGTGCCGTAACCGATTCCGGCAATGAGATCAGACGCGGCGAGGACAAACCCGGCATCAACAACCTTATTACTATTTACAGCTGCTTCACCGGCAAGACCGCTGAAGAAGTGGAACGTGAATTTGATGGTGTGGGATACGGGGAATTCAAGACCGCAGTCGGTAATGCCTGCGCGGAAAAGATCATGCCTGTTCAGGAGGAATACCGCCGGCTGCTTGCCGACAAGGGATATCTTGAAGAAGTCATGAAAAAGGGTGCGGATGAGGCTGCGTATTATGCTCGTAAGACACTCTCAAAAGTACGCCGCAAAATCGGATTCGTCAATCTCTGATTGGGTTAAGGAAATTACAAAATGAAAATTGGATTCGTATCTCTCGGCTGCCCGAAAAACCAACTTGACACGGAAGTAATGCTTCACGAACTTTTGGATGCCGGCTACGAGATCACTCCCGAGGAGACGGAAGCGGACATTATCGTCATAAATACGTGCGCCTTTATTGAATCGGCAAAGAAAGAAGCCATTGACAATATTCTCGATATAGCATGGCTCAAGGAAAACAAGAATCTCAAAGGAATAATCGTTACCGGCTGTCTTACGGAGCGTTACCGTGAGCAGGTTCTGAAAGAATTTCCCGAGGTTGACGCTGTCCTCGGCGTGGGATCCATTCACGATATCGTTGATGCGGTAAAATGCGTCACACGCGGAAGGAAACGGTATTCTTCATTCAAATCCAAAGATGAGGTGAGGCTCGGAGGAGATCGGGTACTGACGACTCCGTCATTCTGGACTTACCTTAAAATTGCCGAAGGGTGCGACAATCGCTGCGCTTACTGCGCCATTCCCTCCATCAGAGGAAAATTCCGCAGCCGCCCGATTGAAGATCTTGTGGCGGAAGCAAAACAACTCGAAGAACTCGGTGCTCTTGAAATATCGGTAATTGCGCAGGATATCACACGATACGGACTTGATCTGTACGGAGAGTACTCACTTGCGCGCCTGCTGAGAGAACTGACCAAAGCGACAAGCAAGCCGTATTTCCGCCTTCTTTACTGCTATCCCGATAAGGTAACAGATGAACTTGTGGCGGAGATCAGGGACAATCCCCGGGTGCTTAAATACATAGACATTCCCATGCAGCATATTTCCGACCGGATGCTGACTGCAATGAACCGTCACGGGGATTCAAAGATGATCCGGGACGTGATCTCAAAATTCCGCCGCGAGGTGCCGGGTATCATTATCCGTACGACCTTCATCACCGGCTTCCCCGGTGAGACGGAGGAGGATTTTGCAGAACTTGCAGAGTTTGTCAAGACACAGAAATTCGACCGTCTCGGTGTATTCCCTTATTCGAAAGAAGAAGGGACGCCTGCCGCCGATTTCCCGGATCAGATAGACGAGCAGGTCAAGCAGGACAGAGCGGATATCATTATGAGAGATCAGCTTGTCATTAGCGAAGAGCATAACAGACAAATGGTGGGGAAGACCGTACGGGTGCTTATTGAGGACTTTGATCCCGTATCGGAGATGCACTTCGGAAGAAGCTATGCAGATGCGCCGGAGATCGACGGAAAAATCTATTTCAGTGCCCCACGCAGACTGTCTCCCGGGCAATTCGTCAATGTAAAGATAACTCAAGTGCTTGATTACGATCTGTGCGGCAAAGCCGTGCTTTGATTCAAAAAAGGATAACTGATTTGTTATGAGTAAACTGAATTTGCCGAACAGATTGACGGTGATGCGCCTGATAATGGTGCCGTTCTGTATAGCCGCCGTGGTAATACCGGAAGGTTGGATCGGTGCCGATCTTTCCGCCGTGATCGCCGCAGTGATCTTTATTGCTGCGTCTCTGACTGATATGGTTGACGGCAGGATAGCTCGCAGCCGCGGACTTATCACCGATTTCGGAAAGTTTCTCGATCCTCTCGCAGATAAATTCATGGTAATAGGCACAATGCTTGCAATAGTTTACCGCTATGAAAACATACGCCCGTGGTTTTTCTGGGTGGTGTTGATAGTTGTATTCCGTGAATTTGCCGTTACGTCGATACGCCTTGTGGCAAGTACGGGAGGCGGAGTGGTCGTAGCTGCAAGTTGGCTCGGCAAGGTCAAGACCACTATGCAGATGATATGCATTTGCTGTGTTCTGCTCGAACCGGTGATTTTTCGCGGATTCCTGTCGCTTTTCGGAGACAGTCCCGTGATAGGTTTTTGGCTTGATCACCTGCCGCTGACGGTTGTCTCCTCTGTTCTGACCGTGATCTATACTATCTGGTCAGGCGTCAACTATATCAAGGGTTGTTGGAAATACCTTGATGCAGAAAAATAAATTAAAAAATAATTGCCGTAATATCCGGGAATGCGGATATTACGGCAATTATTTTTTATAAATCTTAATTCAGATTACCATTTACCCTCGGGTCCTGAGCCATTTCAAGTTCCATAAGCTGCTGCTTGGTAAGCAGTACGTTGCGTGGCTTGGTACCGTTTGCGGCGGAGACAAAACCGAGAGCCTCCATACGGTCGATAATTTTTCCGGCACGGCCGAAGCCTATGGAAAGTTTTCTTTGCAGGAAAGACGTTGCGATAGTGCCGTTGTCCACGGCAATGCGCAATGCTTTGGTGAACAGTTCGTCTGCCGCCTGCACATAATCTCCTCCGTCGTCGTCATCCGAACCGCCGCTTTTCTTGTCGGAAGCGGCAAGGCGTTCGGTTTCCCGTTCAATGTCGGAGATGAAGTCGCTGTCATATTCCATAGCGGTGTTGTTTGCTTTGATGAAGTTCGTTACCGCTTCAACTTCATCGTCGGCGACGAACGCTCCCTGAACACGTGCCGGTTTCAATGCACCCACGGGAGAAAAAAGCATATCGCCTTTACCGATCAGTTTTTCCGCTCCCGTTATATCAATAATTATACGCGAGTCGGTTCCGGATGCAACGGAGAACGCAATACGGGAAGGAATATTCGCCTTGATCAGACCGGTGATGACGTTTACGGAAGGACGCTGAGTACCGACGATCAGGTGAATTCCGGCGGCTCTTGCCTTCTGCGCGATACGTATGATGCTTCCTTCGATTTCGGAAGGAGCGGTCATCATAAGGTCGGCAAGCTCGTCGATAATGATGACGATCTTAGGCAACGGGACAAAATCGGGATCACCCATGGACATTGCACGGTTGTAACCGTCAAGGTCACGGGCATTGACTTCCTCAAAGAGTTCGTAGCGGTGTTCCATTTCATTGACAGCGGCGTTTAGTGTCCCCGCCGCCTTTTTCATGTCAGTTACAACGGGTACTTTCAGATGAGGAAGTTTGTTGTACATACCCATTTCGATCTTCTTAGGGTCGATCATAATAAACTGAACTTCGTCTGGACGTGCTTTATAAAGCAGTGAGAGGATAATGCAGTTAAGACAGACCGATTTACCGGATCCGGTGGTACCGGCGATCAGAAGGTGCGGCATTTTTGCGATATCGGCAAAGATCATATTTCCGCCGACATCTTTTCCGAGACAGGCGGAGAGTTTGCTCGGCATATTGCGGAATTTTTCGGATTCAATGAGTTCGCGTATGAATACAATTGCGCGGGATGCATTCGGAACTTCCACACCTACTGCGTTCTTGTTGGGAATGGGAGCCTCAATACGCACGGTCGCCGCAAGTTCAAGGGCAATGTCGTCGGATAGATTTGAGATTGAACGCACACGTGTGCTGGCTTCAGGGTAAAGTTCGTATCTTGTGATCGTAGGTCCGCGTGAATACTCGATCTTCTTTATATGGACGTTGAAAGCGGCGAGTTTGTTCATCAGTTTCTGAGCATTTGAACGGAGTTCCGCCGCAATATCCTCGTTTGAAGGATTCTCGACTTCATGAAGAAGTTCCGGGGAGGGGAAAATATAAGCGGCAAGTTGTTCTATGCGTTTTTTCTTCTGATCTGCGTCCGAGTCTGCAATGACGACGGAAGGATCGGTCGTGTCAGATGGATCTGAAGTCTCAGGTGACTCCTCTTCCGTAATGGGAGAGTCTGTGATCTGTGTCAGAGGAAGTTCCATATTTTCACTCTGCGGTTCAATGTCTGAGGAACCGGCAGATGAAGAAGGAGTGACAGAGGACGCAGCGGAGAAATCATTTTGCGGGGCATCTTTGGCAGGACCGAAGATCTCGTCAAGGAGCTTTTCGGGATTTTTTGTTCCCTGAGCCGTATGCTCGTCGGCGGGATCGGCAAATGAGGGTGCCGACGGTGATGCAGGTGTGATGTCAATATTTGATGCATCTGTTGAAGGTATGAGAACTGGTATGCCGGTGTTTTCTTTTGATTTACTGTGTTTTGTCTCACGTTCGATAGTGCCGGTGATGAAAGGCGCGTCGATATCAAGACCGTCATCCGGTTCGTCATCGGGATCAACGGGGAAGTCCGGCTCGTCATCAGTCAAGGTAACCGGACCGTGTCTGCCGTTTGAAGCGGCACGGCGTTTATCACGTGCGGCACGAATTTCGTCTTCTTTTTTGATTGACGTTTTTGTGCGGGTGTCTGTTTTGATTTTTTCTTCGTCTGTTTCGTCATCCGCTTCAAATTCTGTTGCGAACTGAGCTTTGCGTTCTTCCCGTTTCTCGTTCCAAAGCATCATCCGGTAACGGATCGACGTCCATACGTATCTCGGAGTGACGCTGAAAAGAAACATAACACTTAAGGCAATAGCGGAGATGAGAATTATGAGAGATCCGACAGATCCCGTAAGACAGCGGAAAAGTCCGCCGAAGAAACCGCCGATAAAGCCGCCTCCGTTGAGGGCGATCCCGTCAGTCCAGTTGCTTCCGAAAATGCTTTTTCCGTACATTTCCCACGAATAGTCTTTAAAGATGTAAACAACATGGAAAAGAGCGGAGACGACGGCAAGAGTCACGAATGAGAGTGCGACTTTCCATCTAACCATATTCATATCAACGTATTTCCGCCAATATATTGCGAGGTTGAGCAGGATTATCGGAATGAAAAACGCCGAAAATCCGAAAAGACCGCAGAGCAGATCGCATAGAGCGGTTCCGACGGATCCCATGGCGCCGTCAACACCGGAAAGCAGGAAGCAGGCGGTGAGGAAAAGAATGGCGACAATAAGGAAAAACGGGATAAACTGATGAATGAGTGCGGAAGAAGGCGGTGCCGCATCGATTTTTTCACGTGCGGAAGTTTTCTTTCCGGTCGAGGTGTTTCTGGAAGAAGCATTTTTCTGTGAGTTTGAATTCTTCCCTGACGAAGCGGCGCGTGCGGAAACGCTTTTTGATGTGCCGCCGGAGCTTCTCTGACCGGTCGTTTTTTGGGATGTATTCTTCTCGGTTGCCATTTGGAATTCCTTTCGTTTGCGTTGATCTTGCGTGATGTATCACAGCGATAAAAATCGGGAATATTTTATTTGCGGTAGAATTATTATACCGATACTATTTTATTATACCATAAAAATGAAATAAACGCAAGTGTGCGCGCGGAAGTTCTGAAAATCTTTCCGTCGACATTTTTCACACTTGATATGTGATGTTTAGGCGGTGGCTTATCATTGAAAAAAACTGTGTTTTCATTAAAAAAAGACGTAGGTCTTAAAACTGTGCTGTTAGGTCTTGCGGCAGGCTTTCTGAACGGTTTGCTTGGTGCCGGCGGCGGAATAATCCTTGTGCGTTCGGCAAAACATCTTCTTCCGGGTGATAAATACGACGCGAGGGATATTTTTGCCACGGCACTTGCCGTCATGCTTCCGGTGTCGGCGGTGTCGGTCACAGCATACGCCCTGAGGGGAGAGATGAATATCACCGGACTGGGATTTTTCATTTTTCCTGCGATCATAGGCGGTTCGGTCGGAGCAATTCTTCTTTCAAAAATAGACACACGGTGGCTGAAACTGCTGTTTTCCGTCATAACCGTATGGTCGGGGATCTCCATGCTGACACGCTGACGGAGTTGAATGGGAAATGCTTGATTTTTTTGTTTCGCTTTCTGTTGCCGCACTCTCCGGAATGGGAGTGGGGAGCGGAGGATTGCTCGTCGTTTATCTTACTCTTGCCGACGGGATAAGTCAACTGTCGGCTCAGGGGATAAATCTGTTGTTTTTTCTGTTCTCGTCGGGAGCGTCGTGTGCCGTGAATTTCCGTTTGCGCAATATCGCGTGGGGCGTTGTCGGAACACTCGGAGTAAGCGGTGCCATAGGGGCGGCAGCCGGGGCACTGACAGCATCGGTCATGCGTCCGGAGATTATTAGGATTCTTTTCGGACTGATGCTGCTGATTACCGGTGTTCCTTCACTTGTCCGTTCTCTCGGCTCTTTTGCGGTAAGGAAAAAATCAAAATAATAGGGGTGTAAAAAAACTCGTTATCGAGTTTTTTTACACCCCGCCGACATTTGGCTCGGCGGCTGAACGCCGCCGTTTTGCCGCAAAACAGAGTTAAATCTATCCTTTTTTCAAAGCAAAACCGCCAATGTCGCGTCAAAATCCAATATTCATACCGCCGGTTTATTTAGTGCTTTTTTGATAACGCAGAGGAAAATCACACCGCAGGAAATGGCGGCAGTGGCGTCCGCGATCGGTTCCGCGTAATAAATTCCCGATACGCCGAAAAAATTCGGCAGTATGTATACGAGCGGAACGAGAAGGAAAACCTTGCGCAGCAACGCAATAAACAGGGAAATCTTTGCCTGTTCAAGAGACAGAAACATAGTCTGACAGCAGCGCTGAATTCCGAAAATGTTCATACCGCAGATGAAAATCGGAAGGTATTTTTCCGTCAGACCGATAAGATCCGGCTGATCGGTGAAAATTCCGGCGAAGAAGGACGGGAAGATCATTGCGGAGACGGAAACGAGGATCGAGTATGATCCCATGACACCGAGGATCACCCACGCGAGTTTTTTCACTCTCTCCTTGTTTCCCGCCCCGTAATTGTAACTTACGACGGCGGTCACACCCTGTTGGAAACCTGAGAGGGGGACGCCGATAAACTGCATTACGCTCTGCATGACGGTAAGACATCCGACGTAATTATCGCCTCCCCAGTCCCGCAGGCTGCTGTTCATAACAAAGCCGATCAGGCTCTCCGTACTGCTCATGATGAAGGGAGCGACTCCGATAGAAAGAACTGTCAGAACGATCTTTATATCGGGGATAAGGCAGGAGGGACGCAGGCGCATTGATTCAGCCTTAAAAAGAAGGAAAGAAAGCAGGATCAAGGCACTGATGGTCTGGGAAATCACAGTTGCCGCAGCGGCACCCGCAACATTCATATCCAGCACACGGACAAACAGCCAGTCGAGCAGAATGTTTACCCCGCACCCGCATGCGGTAGAGATCATTACGAGAGTCGATCCTCCCTGAGCAATGACGAACGGGGCAAGTCCTATGGAGAGCAATACCGAGAGAGTACCGCAGACGTAGATCGAGAGGTATTCCGAGGCATAAGGGAAGGTGTCGGAACTTGCTCCGACAAGGTAAAGCAGGGGTTTTGAAAAGACTGCCGCGGTTGCTGCAAGCAGAACGGCGGAAACAACGAGCAGGGAGGTGCAGCTGCCGAGAATATGCTCTGCCCGTTCTTTGTCGTGACGGCTGAGTGCGACAGCGGCAATGGGAGCACCTCCGTTTCCGAAAAGTGAACTGAAGGCTGATATGACCGTTACAATGGGGGCAACGATCCCTATCCCGGTAAGTGCCGTGTCACCGATTTCGGGTATATGCCCGATGAAAATCCGGTCAACTATGACGTAGAGAAGATTAACTATCTGAGCGGTTATGGTTGGCAGAGTCATTCTTGCAACAAGCCGACCTATGGGTTCGCTGCCGAGTCTGTCTGTTTCCATATTTTCACTTCTTTCAAATAATCAAGTCAAAACATAAATACAGCGAAACAAATCAGAGGAAACTTGCGACGAGAATCCAGCTCTTGCGGTCAAGTGCCGCAAGAGATTCGATTTCGTATCTGTTGTCGTCCACGTCGCGGATTATCACTCTGTCTTCGGGATATATTTTCATATCGCTGTGGCGGTTGCGGATGCGGAAAGATTTGTTCCCGTGGTCGGTAACGACGGTCATTTGAAGCATTCCCTTTTTGTCGTTGCATTCGAGAACCTTCGATATTTTCGGAATCAGGTAATAGTCGTTGAAGCAAGCCTTGACAGCCGATGCGGATTCCTCGGAAATGTCGTCAAAAGAACGGATCATTGCGATTTCGTGCTCGTTGCTGTCAATGAGGGAAATGTAGTTTTCTCTGTCGGAAATCGGGAAAAGTCTGCGAACTTCCACATTTTCGTAAACAGTGCCGTCTTTGAGAGAAAGGCGGACGTAGAAAACGTCAGTCAGTTCGATTTTTGCGCTTTTATCAAGAAATGAAATTGCCATTTTCTCATCCTCCTCAGTCAAAATTTTGTTCCGCCTTGGCTGCGGTGAGTTTTTCCGACATTGACTGTATCTCAACAAGGCGGTAGTATTTGCCCTTGGCGGCAAGCAGTTCTTCGGGAGTTCCGCATTCAATGATCTCACCCTTGTCCACCACGACGATCTTGTTTGCTTTGCTCAGAGTGGAGAGGCGGTGTGCGATCATTATTGTCGTTCTTCCCGAGATAAGTCTTTCGATAGCCTCCTGAATAAGATGTTCCGTTTCGGAGTCAACGGAAGCGGTTGCTTCGTCGAATACAAGAATTGACGGATTGCGGAGTATAGCACGGGCGATGGAAACACGCTGACGTTCACCGCCGGAGAGTCCGACTCCGCGTTCTCCGAGAACGGCGTCATATCCGTCGGGCTGACGAACAATGAATTCGTGGGCGTTTGCAATATCAGTCGCACGGAGAACACGCTCCACGGGACAGTTGTCGATTCCGTACGCCACATTATTGAACACAGTGTCGTGGAACATCAGGGGTTCCTGCTGAACGAAGCCGATCTGTCCGCGGTAATACTGCATATCAATGTCGCGGATATCCACATCGTCAACGAGGATCTGTCCGTCATAGTGATCGTAGTAACGCAGAAGGAGATTGATGAGAGTTGATTTTCCGGATCCGGTCGTGCCGACAATACCCACGATATCGCCGGGATTTATTACAAGATTGATGTTTTTCAGAGTTTTCTTTGTGCGGTCAAAGGAAAAATTGACGTTGCGGAATTCGATTTTTCCTTTAAGTTCCGTCAGTATATTGCCGCGTCCGAAGTCATGTTCAGGCTCCGCGTCGAGGATGTCGAGAATACGTTCGGCAGAGGCAAGAGCACTCTGATACGAATCGTTGAGATTGGCAAAAAAGTTGACGGGTTCATAGAACATTGAGGCAAATGAAATAAATGATACGAGCAGGCCGGCAGTCAGTCCCGTGTCGATTCCGGCAAGTTGGTTATCAATGACCATATTGCCGCCGAACCACCAGATCACCACGGAGCCGAGACCGATAAAGGTCCCGACGATTGCGGGGAAGGCATTGAGGATCTTTGCCGCGGAACTGTCGGTACGGTACCAGTCATCATTTTTGCTTTTGAATTTTTCCGTGGTGTTTTTTTCGTTGGTGAAGGATTTCACCACACGTATTCCGGGAATAGTGTCTGTAAGGACTGATGTCACGGCAGTCCAGCGCCGCCATATTCTGAGGTAGAACGGGCGTATCTTCTTGCTGAAAATACGTGCTCCGATCGCGACAAGAGGAACCGGAACGAGTGAGAACAGTGTGAGTTTAGGATTGAGCACCAGCATAATGACGATAATGCCGATCATTTTGAAGAACTGTACCACGACTTCCTGAGTGATACGGAGCATAAATGATTGAATTGTGGAACTGTCACCGCTGATTCGGTTAATGACGGCACCGGTGGAAGTCTTGTCGTAAAACCGCATAGGCAGATACTGTGCTTTTTCATAAACGTCGTTGCGCAGCGAAGAGACGATACGGTCCCCGACTTTACGGAGTATGTATCCGCGGGTGCCGCTGAGAAGATGACTGACTATTTGCAGACAGATCAGCATAAGAGCGACATTTGCGAGTGCCGCGCGGTCATTTTTCGGCAGAATACTGTCGATCAGCGAACGGTTGAGCAGGGGAGGAATGAGTGCCAGAGCCGTTGTCGCAACGGACAGAAACACCGAGATGATGAGTTTTTTCCACTCGGGAGCGATGTATTTAATGAGTTTTGAGGCAACTTTTTTCTTGTTCGCACAGAACAGGCATTCGGCACCGGCAGATGCCAGGGAACGTCCGCACTTCGGGCATACTTTCAGCTGCTTCTCATAGATAGCTTCCATACAATCAACTGCATCCGGGACGGCATCGGCTCCGCCTTCCGCGATGCTGTTTATGAATGCCGAGGCTCCCTCACAGAGCGTGTTGACTGTGAAGGTGTAACGGAAAGCGTTGATGATCCCCCCCGCTTTCATTTCAAGACGGAGCAGGGCGTTGCCGTACATGCGCTTGTTCTGCGCATTTTTGATATCGGCAATATTTATCCGCTGACCGGTGTGGTGAGTGTCGAGTTCATGAGTCAGAATGTCTGTGTCACTGAGGAGCAGAACACTGCGGCAGTATTCAGATTTGATCGAAATGTCACCAACAACGGCAAACAGCCACGGATGTCCGGGGGATTCAAGTTTGCGCAGTTCTTCTTTTTCTTCTTCTGTAAGCAGAGTGTTGAATCTGGTGTCTTTCATTTCCTTTGATTTTACGGCTGCACTTATTTATGAGTGTCAACAGCCGGATGGAAACCGCGTTAAAACTGAAACAGCGGCAGGTTGACAAAAATCGGATAAGCAGTATTTGAAATTACTGTCGATCCTTATGCATTGTACCACTATATTCTATTTATGTCAATCATAAAGCAGAAAATATATTTTTTTGTCATTTTTTTAAATCGGAATGCAGTTTCTGAAACGGCGGGCGCGGTTTTTATGCAGGTACTTGACAAAACGGTTGATTTGTGCTATAATTTCCATATCCGAACATTTGTTCGAACATAAAAAAGGGGGCGGGAAAATGAAAAGCGACGATAAAAGAAGAGAGGAGATCGAGGCGTTCAGAAGATACGCAAGGCTCGGACTCGACCGCTGCGTTGGTGCTGCGGAGTCGGTTTGCCGGATAAGAGGGGCGTGTACCGACCGAGAAGCGGTAGATATGCTTGCTGTCTCGGACGTAATGAGGATGCTGACATATACCCGCAGCGGCAGCCTTGCGGCAAAAGCCGTAAGAGAAGTTTATTTTACAACTTGTCGCGGAAATATTCGTTCGGGTATCATTTCCGGCAAAGTAAGGTACGTTGCCGATTCGCTTCACTGTGACGAAAGGACCGTGTACCGCGGACTTACATACGCACGGAGTCTTTGGAGAGAACTCCGCGACGGTTATCTTCATGACGGTTCTGCGGAGATAATAGGAAAGCGAAAGGATTTGGCAGATATCTGAAAAAAGGCTATGTTTACCGGGAAAACCTGATTTAAAAATGTGATGTTATAATGGTACAGCCGCATAAGATTAAGGCAATACCGCACAATTCACGGCTGACGCCTTGACTGCGCATATGCTTGC
>JAKSOD010000024.1 GCA_024405755.1 Clostridia bacterium | reverse complement strand
ATAACCCGGAGGTCGTGAGGTTCAAGTCCCACCTCCGCAACCATATCGAGTGGATATAACGGATTTGAGGTTATATCCACTTTTTTTTACCATTTTGTTGAAAATCAAGACGTTTTGTGGTATAATAATAAAAAATAAAGTGGAGGAATAGGTATGTACATATTTTGGGATAATTCTAACATCCACATCTCAGGGCTTGAACAAGTAAGACCTATTGTTGAACCAGAGGCACCACGAGAGTTATATCGTACTCATTTTGAAAATTTATTTAAGCTTGTGAAAAGAGATAGAATTGTAGATTGCGCATATCTATCTGGAAGTGTTCCTCCACCAAATGATCAGTTGTGGGACTATCTTACCCGTCTTAATATCAAATTGCAGTTGCTTAATAAAACCGCAGACGGTAAGGAACAGGAAAGTGTAGATATGTCTTTACAAGCCATGATGCTTCGAACTGCAATTGATTTTCCTCCTTCAACAATGGCTATAATCACTGGCGATGGAGCTGGCAAACAGTTAGGAGAAGGTTTTTTAACTGATATAAAGAGGATAAAAGAAAAATTTGGATGGGAAATTGAGCTTTATGCATGGGATGCATCGTGCAACATGAAGCTTAAGCAATATATTATTGAAAATGGCTCGTATACTCGCTTAGAAGACTATTATGACTCCATTACATTTATTCAAAAGGATAGAAAAGGAAGTGAGCCTTACTATAGAGCGGTTAAGCCATTAACATAAATTACTCATACAATCAGCAAAATTATACCCCTATTATCTTGTTGATATTATTCCTATATGGTACACATGTACTCGGAGCAGGTTTACGCCTGCTCCGCTTTTTCTTTTTGCCTTCTCATCACACGCTCGGCATACTCTTTTCTTGCAGTTGCCGAAATATCGGGCGTGTAGGTCACTTCCGGGATCGGCTCACACGACACATACTCGACGGCAACGCCCTCACGCAGATCGGCGATATAGTTCGGCATATCCATCCTTTCCGGCACGGCGAGGTAGCCCACAAACTTGTAGTAGATGACTACACGCTGGGTGCGGTTCTTGCCGCTGCCTTCGGTCTCGTACACATCGATGTGGTCAATCAGCTCGTTCAAGACATACTTGGCTGATAATCAGTTTTCTCATCAGTGTTCGCCTTCTTTTTCTTCCAGGGAAGGTCATCACAAGAGGCTTTGAAGTTATACACCGGCTTCATGATATCAACGATATCCACAGAATCGCGAATCACATCGATAATGTCATCCAGAGATTTGTATGCCATCGGTGCCTCGTCAATGGTTTGCTCATTGACAGAAGTGGTGTATATACCCGCCATTCCGTTTCTTTGAGTTTGACCGTGTACATACCGCAGCCGATGTCCACACCGACTACATTTTGGCAGGCCTTGTCAACAACCGTCATCGTGGTTCCGATTGTGCATCCTTTTCCGGAGTTGACATCCGGCATAATGCGCACCTTGCTGTTGTCTGTCAATGCGTAACTGCACATCCTGCGCACCTGCTCAATTGCTTTGTCTTCAACCACCTTTGCGTAGCAAACGGCGGTCAGAAACCGCCGTTTTTGAGCATTATCCTACGGTTTTGACTCCAAAAAATCAAAAAGCATTCCTTTTCGGAGCCAAAACGCCGATTTTCATTTGCCGAGCAGGATTTGCGTGGCTGGATTACTTAAGTAAGACAGCCACGGCTTTTTTCCCGATTTATTGAAATTCAAAACAAAATATGATATAATGTATAAAAAAACACAAGCAGCACGGTAATAAGTCTGTTTTTCGGAGAAAAAATGAAAAATGCAAGATCAAGAAATGTCGTTTCCCTTGCGATGAATCTTTCGTCGTTCGTTCTGACATTAATATCAATACTGTGGTTTTTCCGTCCCGCAGGGGCGGGTGCGGGAGTCGGTAATATGTCGTCGGGCGGCACCGGATGCTTCCGCTTTTTTACCAACGACTCCAACATTCTCTCAGCTCTGATCTCCCTTGCGGTTGTCCCTTTCAATATAAAATCAATTATCAGCGGAAAAGATGAAATTCCCGACTTAATAATGACTCTTAAAATGATCGGGACCGCTGCGGTGACCCTGACAATGACTGTTGTCCTCGTTTTTCTCGGACCGACACAAGGATTTGCCAAAATGTACTCGGGCGTATGCTTTGAACTTCACCTTATCTGCCCTCTCCTTGCCATAATATCCTTCTGTTTCTTTGAACGCGGACTGTTTATTACAAAGAAACGCCTTCTGTGGGTGCTTCTTCCGACGTTCATTTACGGGACTGTGTATCTCATAAATGTTGTTTTTATACAAACGTGGAAAGATTTTTACGGATTCAATATCGGAGGATTCTGGTACATAAGTTATTTTGTGATACACATCGTGACATTCCTCATTGCTCTCGTTCTGCGTTCCGTTCATAACGCCTTTGACCGAAAAACGTCCGTGTCATCCGCCGCTGACCGGAAAGGTTGTACTGTTTCCGTACCGTGATCCGCTTTCCATACAGTCCCCCTTATTTATTGACAAAAAATCTTTTTGTGATATACTGCAAAATTGTCAAGAACTTATTATTAATGTAAAGAACTTATTTATGAAGGAGATCATGTACATGAAAATCGGAACGTATCTGATAAAAGGCCTGGGAAGTGACGAAGAACGTCTGCAAAAGATCAAAGACGCCGGATTTGATTTCGTTTGCTTCAACGGACAGCTGTTCTCGGGAAGTGCCACCATGGAAATGTGCGCACGCATCGGACTTGATGTTGAAAACATTCACCTCTCCGGTCCCAAAACCACGAAAATCTGGTCAGAAGGTGAAGAGGGCGACCTCATTACCGACCGTTACTGTTCTGAGATTGCACAGGCATCCGAACTCGGAGTTCACACAGGCATTGCCCACATAACGTGGGGATTCTCCGTTCCCGCACCCATGAGCGACACGGGACTCCGCCGCTACGCCCGCATTGCTGAGACGGCAACAAAATACAATTTTGTGCTTGCTCTTGAAAACTCAGTTTTTCCCGAATATCTGCACCGCGTCCTCGGAGATTTCAGGATCCCCGCTTTCGGTCACTGCTTCGACACGGGACACCGCAATGCCTTTGCACCCACTGAGGATTTCCTCGGACTTTACGGTGACAGACTTGCGGCAACTCACGTTCAGGACAACGACGGAATACACGATATACATATTATCCCGTTTGACGGAAACGCAGACTGGAAACGTCTCGCACGTGAGTTTGCCCGCACAGATTTCGGCAGCCGCATGATCTGTGCCGAAGTCGCCCACCCTCGCGTTTTCGCTTTTCCTGGTAAGAGCGCCGAAGAAATTGCCGCCGATCTCGGATCGATCGCCATATGGAACACGGATATGGTAAAAATTCGCAACGGTGAAGCTGAATTCTACTCCGATCTCGGTTATGAGGAGTTTATCGCCCGTCTTTACTCGGCAATGAGCCGCTTTGCCGCCATGATCGAAGAAGAAAAGGCAAATCTACGAGATTAACAAAAAAAATATTTTTTCACTTTTTTGAATTTCAATGTTATATTTTTCTTTATACCGTAGTATTAAGGGCAGAAAGAACAAAAGCAACACCGATGAGCGTGGTAAAACGCAGAGATAATTACCATGACTATGGCGATACTGCAAAATGTATTCGAAACCGCAGCAAGAAGAAAAAGAAATCCGATTTTCCAAAGAGCCGGTCATTTCGTCGGCTGTACCGCAATAATGAAAAATATAGTATTCAGGGGAGAATAATGTCTTTTTCCCTCAAAATATATGTAAAAAAAATATCAATCTGCCGGAATTCCATTGACATTCGGACAAAAATCGTGTATAATAAGTTTTGTATGGAATCAAAATACCACCACCAAAGGAGGGCTGTTTCTATGGCTCATTTAAGCGAAGCGGCAGTCGTCAAGATCAATGAGATCTGCGACAGATACATTGACGAGAAGACCCCGCTCATGATGATTCTCAGCGACATACAGAAGGAATACGGTTACATTCCTCTCGAAGTTCAGGAACTCGTTTCCGATCGCACCGGCATCTCCGTAGCGGAAATCTACGGCGTTGTCACGTTCTACTCCTTCTTCTCCCTCAAGCCGAAGGGAAAATACATAATCGGCTGCTGCCTCGGCACCGCATGCTATGTTAAGGGTGCTCAGCAGATCATTGACAAATTCTCTGAAATTCTCGGCATCAACCCCGGTGAGACCACCGAAGACGGTATGTTCACCATCGACGCTCTGCGCTGCATCGGTGCCTGCGGTATTGCTCCCGCCGTTTCCATCAACGGCAAGGTCTATCCCAAGATGACCATCGACTCCGTTCCGAAGGTAGTTGCAGAATACAAAGCCCTGGGAGGTAACAACTGATGATCAAAACTTATGAAGATCTCGAAAAACTTTCCGCAAAGTGTTCCTCTTGCCTCGACGCCAAATTCACCGGTGCCGACGGTAAAAGACACATTGTTCTCTGCGGCGGTACCGGCTGCCTTTCTTCTCACTCCGACGAGATCAAGGCTGAATTCGAAAAACTGATCGCCGAAAAAAATCTCGGTGACAAAGTCACCGTCAATCAGGTCGGATGCTTCGGTTTCTGCTCTCAGGGTCCGTTCGTAAAGATCTACCCAGAGGATACTCTTTACAGAATGGTAAAGATCGAAGACGTTGCCGAAATCATTGAAAAAGATATCGAAAACGGTGAGATCGTAGACAGACTTCTTTACGTTGACCCCACCACTCTTCAGAAGGTCACCAAACAGGAAGACATTACCTTCTATAAAAAACAGGTCCGTATCGCCCTTCACGGCTGCGGCAGCCTGAATCCCGAAAATATCGAGGAAAGCATCGGTGCCGGCGCATTCAAAGGACTTGCAAGAGCCCTTAAAATGGAAAGAGCAGACGTTATCAAGGAAGTTCTTGATTCCGGCCTCCGCGGACGCGGCGGCGCAGGATTCCCCACCGGCAGAAAGTGGTCATTCGCAATGAACGGCGACGGCGACAAGTACGTCGTCTGCAACGGTGACGAGGGCGACCCCGGTGCTTTTATGGACAGATCCATTCTTGAAGGCAACCCCCTTGCCGTTATTGAAGGTATGATGATCGCCGGTTACGCTATCGGTGCTCAGAACGGTTACTTCTATGTCCGTGCCGAGTATCCTATCGCTGTCAAGAGACTCCAGATCGCTATCAAGCAGGCTGAGGATCTCGGACTTATCGGTGACAATATCCTCGGAACGAATTTCAGCTTCAGAGTACATATCAGACTGGGTGCCGGTGCCTTCGTCTGCGGCGAAGAGACTGCTCTTCTGAACTCCATTCAGGGTCAGAGAGGTATGCCTCGTCCCCGTCCTCCCTTCCCTGCCGTCAAAGGTCTGTGGGATCGTCCTACCGTTGTCAACAACGTTGAGACTCTTGCCTGCGTTTCCTACATTCTCCGTGAGGGTGCTGCGAAATTTGCCGAAAACGGCACTGAACGCTCCAAGGGCACCAAAGTGTTTGCTCTCGGCGGAAAGATCAACAACGTCGGACTTGTGGAAGTCCCCATGGGTACTACCCTGCGCGAACTGATATACGATATCGGCGGCGGAACTCCCGGCGGCAAGAAGTTCAAGGCTATCCAGACCGGCGGTCCTTCCGGCGGATGTCTTACCGAAAAAGACCTTGATGCCGAGATAGACTTTGATAACCTTGTCGCAAGAGGATCCATGATGGGTTCCGGCGGTGCTATCGTTATGGACGAAGATAACTGCATGGTCGACGTTGCAAAGTTCTATATGGAATTCATCTGCGACGAGTCTTGCGGTAAATGCTCTCCCTGCCGTATCGGCACCAAGAGAATGCTTGAATACCTGACCAAGATCACCGACGGTAAGGGAACTATGCAGGATCTTGAAGAACTTGAAGAACTTGCCGCGAATGTTAAGAGCAACTCTCTCTGCGCTCTCGGTCAGACTGCTCCCAACCCCATTCTTTCCACCCTTACTCATTTCAAGGATGAATACATTGCCCACATTGTGGACAAGAAGTGCCCTGCTCACGTCTGCAAAAATCTTATGCAGTATGAGATCGACAAGGATAAGTGCATAGGCTGCGGTCTGTGCGAGAGACAGTGCCCCGTCAGTGCCATTTCCAAAACCGGTTATGTCGCCGAAGGTCACAAACTGCCTTCCAGAGAGATCGACCCCGCAAAGTGCATCAAGTGCGGTATGTGCATGGCTTCCTGCAAGTTCAAGGCAATTTCTAAGAAATAAGCGGAGGATTCACTTAACAATGGCTACTGTTAATATAAAAATCGAAGGCGTACCTTTCCAGGTAGAAGCCGGAATGACCATTCTCGAAGCCGCCAAGGCTTGCGGTTTTGAGATTCCCTCTCTCTGCACCTACAACCACGGTGAATGCTCCAAAGGCTCCTGCCGCGTCTGCCTCGTTGAGGCTACCGGTGCCCGCGGACTCGTGGCTTCCTGCGTGTATCCCGTTGCAGAAGGCATGGAGATCATCATCTCTTCCCCCAAGGCTGTGGCTGCAAGAAGAGCTTCTGTCGAACTTCTTCTCTCCAATCACAACAAGAACTGCCAGCAGTGCGATAAGAACGGCAAGTGCGAACTCCTTCACGTTGCTCAGCTGACCGGCGCAAGAGAGGGCATGTACGAGGGCAGCAAGACCCCCGTTACCATTGACAGACTCACCCCCTCTATTCAGAGAGACACTTCAAAGTGCGTCCTCTGCGGAAGATGTATCGAGAGATGCAAAAACGCTCACGGTCTCGCAGTTCTCGGTTTTGAGAAGAGAGGATTCAACACTATCGTCGCCCCTGCCGGAAATTCAAGTTTTGCCGATTCGCCCTGCCTGCTCTGCGGTCAGTGCGTAAGCGTCTGCCCCACCGGTGCTCTCACCGAAGTTTCTGAGATTGAAAAAGTCGATGCTGCCATGAAGGCAGGCAAATACGTTGTCGTTCAGACAGCTCCCGCAGTCCGCGCCGCTCTCGGTGAGGAATTCGATATGCCTATCGGCTCTCTCGTAACCGGAAAGATGGTCGCAGCTCTCAAACGTCTCGGATTTAAGAAGGTCTTCGACACCAACTTCGCTGCTGACCTTACCATTATGGAAGAAGCAACCGAACTTCTCGGAAGAATTCAGAACGGCGGTGCTCTTCCCATGATCACTTCCTGCTCTCCCGGATGGATCAATTACTGCGAATACTACTACGGAGATCTGATCCCCCACGTCTCTTCCTGCAAATCTCCTCATGAGATGTTCGGTGCTATCCTTAAATCCTACTACTGCGAAAAGAACGGGATCGATCCCAAGGATATGTTCGTCGTATCCGTTATGCCCTGCACTGCAAAGAAGGCAGAAAAAGAAAGAGAACAGCTTCAGAACAACGGAATGAAAGATGTTGATGCCGTTCTCACCACCAGAGAACTTGCAAAACTCATCAAGCGTTCCGGTATCATCTTCAACAAACTTCCCGATGAAGAGTTTGACAACGATATCGTCGGTGAATACACCGGTGCCGGTGTTATCTTCGGCGTTACCGGAGGTGTTATGGAGGCTGCTCTTCGTACTGCCGCTTACAAACTCACCGGCGAAGAACTCGCCGACGTGGAACTCCACGATGTCAGAGGATTTGAGGGCATCAAGGAGGCTTCCTACAATCTCGGCGGTACCGAGGTCAAGGTCGCTGTTGCTCACGGCATGAAGAACGCCAAGGTCCTCCTTGACCAGATCAGAGCCGGCAAGAGCGAATACGCCTTCATCGAAATCATGGGATGCCCCGGCGGCTGCGTTGCCGGCGGCGGTCAGCCTTTCGTGAAACCCTGCTTCCTCCCCAACGAGGATGCGGATATTCTCGATACCTACAAGCAGAAGAGAGCAAACGCTCTGTATGCCGAGGACGAGAGCAAGTCCATCCGCGTTTCTCATCAGAACGCTCAGGTTATGGAACTTTATGCTTCCTATCTCGGCGAGCCAAACTCCCACAAGGCTCACGAGCTGCTTCACACCGGCTATGCTGCAAAGGAAAGATTCAAACACTGAGTCTTACTATTAAAAAATTACCCGCCGCGGATTTTATGCGCGGCGGGTAATTTTTTATTTCGTTTTAAGACGCCAGATTATTCTGCGTGACGCGGGGAGAGGGTCCGTATGGGATTCCTTCCCGCAGATATATGAGCATGAAAAATCCCCGACGGAGAAAACCGAATAGTGCAGATCAGAATAAGTATACATTCTGATTTCCACTCCCATATAAATTCCGTTTCCGTACTCGGAGCCTCCGTATATTCCGCTTACATCACGTCCTCCTCCACGGAACACACGGTACTCGTCGCCGTCGGCGAAAATCACTCTTGCACCGTCGTCACCGTTTTTTCCTTTCGGAAGAACATATGCGTAATACTTTTTTACTTCTCTTCCGCTGAATCCGGGAAGAAAAAATCCGAAACGATTTTCAAGTTCTTCACGCGATCCGACTTCACGCATTGGATTTGCCATTCCGATAATCATCTCTCCGCCGTTCATTTACGACCTCCGAAAATTTATTCTCCCGGACTGTCCCATTATGACAATCCGTTTCTTTTGTGACAGACAGCCTTATAATCCGAAGCCAGAATCGAACATATACCTATATCACGGTACTCACCGTTTTTTATCAGAGAACTTCTATGCACACCTTCAAAGCGCATTCCGACTTTCTCCATAACCCGGCGCGACTGTTCATTGCCGCACATATAATGTGCCTCTATGCGATTGAGTCCGAGTTCTTCAAATCCGTATTTCAAGACTCTCCTGACCGCTTCCGGAGCTATCCCCCTTCCGCGGAATTCGGGATTTATAACGTAACCAACTTCGGCAGAATTGTTCGGCAGGTCAAAACGGGTAAAGCCGCAGGTGCCGATCATTTTCTGTTTTGCATCTCCGTCCGCGCACCATATCAGTGCCCAATCATAAAACTCTCCGGCACGATATTTCGTTGTGAGAAATTGCAGATACTCACGCGTGTATTCCCGATTAGGATGCGGTGACCACGTCAGATACCGTGTCACATCGGGACGTCGGGCGTATTCAAACATATCAAATGAATCGCACGGCTTCATCTCACGCATGAGCAGTCTCTCCGTGGAGAATACCGGCATATGAGAGAAGATCCTCCGCACATCTTTTTCTTTCATTTTACCCAAAAACTCACCATTTATCGCTTCCGTCATCGGGAATGACTTCCTTCAGAGCGGCAATGGCGCACTCAATCATATCGTCATCCGGCTCACGTGTCGTAATATGCTGAAGCCACATTCCGGGCGCGGATATCACGCGCGTCACGACATTATCATGCCGACCTGCAAATTTGATAAGTTCATATCCGATACCCATAATGATGGGAAGCAGAAGAATACCGATACCTGTGCGGGCAAAGATATTGAGTATTCTGCCTTCTGTCACCTGGGCAGGTATGAACATTGATACGAGGATCGAGACGAGCACCATAAGAATAAGGAATGAAGTCCCGCAGCGCGGATGGAAGCGGCGCTGTCTGCGCACATTTTCCACAGTAAGTTCAAGTCCTTTTTCATAGCAGAAAATGCTCTTATGCTCAGCACCGTGATACATAAATGTACGACGGATATCCTTCATCAGGGAAACGGCAGCCATATATCCCACAAGAATCAGTATCTTCATAACGCCGGTGATCGCGGCGCGGAGAAGATTGTAGCCGTATCCCTCTCCCCTCATTCCGGGAAAAGCTCTTGTAAGCAGTTCATATATCGTTTCGGGAATGAATTTGAACAGGAAAAGGGCAAGTGCAAGTCCGAGGACAATGGAAACAACGATTATAGCCGTCATTGTACCTCCGCCGATGGAGCCTTTGTCCTTTTGTGTTTCTTTTCCCGTCTCTTTTTTCTTTTCCTCTTTTATTTCCCGCTTTTCCGTATCGTGGTCAACTGAGTCCTCGTTAACGGGAGCCGGAATATCATTTTTTTCGTCTGTTCCGACAGTTTCGCACTCTTCTGCTTCCCCACTTTCGGGGGGCATTTCATCTTCATCTATCAAGTCTTCAAGTCCGCAGAGTTCTGCCGAACGCATCAGTGCCTTATATCCGCAGATCATTGAGAACACAAAATTGACCACGCCGCGCAGGATCGGGATCTTCGCTGCACCCTTCGGTCCCGCGGAAGTCGGCTCGGTTTCAATGGTTATCTCCCCATCAGTACCCCGAACGGCGATCGCGGTTTTTTTAGGTCCGCGCATCATTATACCTTCGAGAAGTGCCTGCCCTCCAATAGATGTTTTTAATTTTTCGTCAACTTGCTTTTTCGCCATTTTTATCCTTTCACGCCGCCGTATATCCCGCAGCAAAGAAAAATCATATCAATATATATATAGTTTATTATAATCCAATATTGTGAACACGTCGTGAACTTGCGGCACGATTACGAAAAAAACAAAAAACTTCCCTTTAAAAATTCAGAGTGCCGATGCAAAATTGCGCCGGCACTCTTAAATAAAATTTATGTTTTCAACCGTTGTTTGCGTCACTCCCGAAGTCGATCCTCATCTGTCCGCCCATTTCGGCAGTATGCCTGTCCACAAGTGCGTGGATCTTCTTTACCGGGTCGAGGATCACCCCGATAGACTCGTCATGGTTGAGGGTTTCAATGATGTACGATACATACTTACACATATTGACCTCAACGTACCACGGATGACTCTTGAAATCGGGATCGGTATAGACAAGGTTGGTTGTAAAAACCTTGTCAAGCATTCCGGCCTTGTATGCCTGATCGAATCTGTCCGGACCGTCTGTAAAGAGTCCGAATGTTGCAAAGGCAAATATACGCTTTGCACCGCGCTGTTTGATCTGCTGTGCAACGTCAATCATTGACTCACCGGAAGAGATCATATCGTCAACGATTATAACGTCCTTACCGGTGAGGTCACAGCCGAGATATTCATGGGCGACGATGGGGTTGCGTCCTCCCACGATCTTCGAATAATCACGGCGTTTATAGAACATACCGACATCGAGTCCGAGGACAGATGAGAAGTACATACATCTTCCCATAGCACCTTCGTCGGGGGAAATGATGATAAGCTGATCTTTATCAAATGTAATATCGGGTACCTGCTTCACAAGAGCCTTAATCATCTGATACGTCGGGCGGTAGTTATCAAAACCGCAGAGCGGTATCGCGTTTGAAACTCTGTCGTCATGCGCATCAAAAGTGATGAAGTTGCTGACGCCGAATGTCTCGAGTTCGCGGAGCATCATGGCACAGTCGAGAGATTCCCGTCTCGAACGCTTATGCTGTCTGCCTTCATAGAGCATAGGCATGATAACTGAAATACGGCGTGCTTTGCCTTCGACGGCACCTACGATACGTTTGAGATCAGCATAATGCTCATCAGGACTCATGGGAACTTCCTGCCCGCGCATTGTATAAGTAACTCCATAGTTGAAGCAATCGCAGATTATGAAAAGGTCCATTCCTCTGACTGACTGATTGAGCATTCCTTTTGCCTCACCGGTACCGAAACGCGGACATTCCGCATTCAGCAGAAAACTCTGATCTGTCTCACGCCATTCTTTCAGATAGTTGTCCACCTGTGCGGCAAAGTTCTCGCACCCCCGCATACCGATAACGCCGAGTTCACCGAAAAGTGTCTTTTTCATAATTCCCCCAAATATTTGAAATATTCAATTTATGATGCCGCCGCCATCCGGCGACAGCATACATATTATAGCATATTTATCTCAATAGTGCAAAGGTTTTTTCTTCTTTTTCCGTTTTTTGTCTATTTTATTGAAAATGCGTCCAAAATCGATCTGATGTTCAACAAAATGACATTTTGAACATCATATCCAACCTGCCGTGCGCATCATGAACGAACCGAGAAAGACGGTAATAATACAGAACACGGTGGAAAGAAGCAATATCTGACCCGCAAGTTCATGATCGCTCTTCATATTTTTTGCCATTATGTAACTGCTGACGGCAGCCGGAGTTCCGAATATAACAAAAGTCACAAGCAGTTCGTTCCCGCGAAAACCGAGAAGGTATCCGAGTGCCACTGCGGCGGCAGGCTGAAACACGATCTTGATCGACGTGACAACGGATGCAAGTTTGATGTTGCCCTTCAAAGATTTAAAAGAGAATCCGGCGCCGAGACTGATCAAAGACAGCGCCGTTGTGGTACCCGAAACATAATTCAGCGTCTTCGTGGCAATCGTCGGGAGTTTGATTCCGAAAAACATAAACGGCAGTCCGAGCACCACGGCGATTATGAGAGGGTTTTGGGCGGTATTGATCACTATCCGGATAAAATCCTTCATTCCGAACTTCTTCTTTTCTTCCCCATCCTCCACGGGCATATAGATCGTAAGAACAACGACAGAAAGCACATTATACGCAAGAATCACAAAGGGAAGAACTATGGCGTATGCAGCCATTGCCTTTGCCGTTTTTTCTCCGTCTGAAAACATATTCTGTATAAGCACGGGTCCGAGTATTGCCGTGTTGGAACGGAACATACTCTGTACTGCCGCACCGAGTTTACGTCTGTCTTTGATAAAGAACGGAGACACCAGCGTATAGATGAGCCAGAAAACACAAACCATAGGTGCAATATACAGCGTAAGTTTCAGGTATCCCGCGCTCTCCGACACCGATGATCCCGCAACTTCAAGGAAAATCATTGCCGGAAGTGCTGCCCGGAACACAAACTTGTCCGCACCCGTATAAAAGTCGTCGGGGAGAAAACCCGTTTTCTTGAGCAGCATTCCGAGTCCAACAAGCAAAATAATGGGTGTGACAGTCTGAAAACTCAGATATAAATTTTCTAACATTGATCCTCTGCCTTATCAGTATTTCATTTCGACAACGGTAACCCCGCCATCTCCTTCTCCGTACTGCCCTATTCGGAAAGATGCGATACGTTTATCGGTTCGGAGCATACGCCACAGCGCCGCCCGGAGTGCACCTGTCCCCTTGCCGTGGATCAGCCGCACACTGTGAAGTCCGGCAAGCATTACTTCATCAAGATATCTGTCTACTTCCATCCAAGCCTCGTCTCCCGTCATTCCACGCAAGTCGATCTCATCTGAACATGCACGGCTGACCGAAGTTCTGGCGTACTCCGACACGGTCTTTTTCTTTCCCGTTGTGTCTGTAACGGTGATCACATCATCCATCAGTTTCAGATTTTTTAGTTTCGTCTTTGTACGGACGGCTCCTATCTGCACCGATACGTTACCGGAACGGTCGGGATCTGAGATCAGTATTCCTTCCTGCTTTATATTCATAAGATAAACGGAGTCTCCCTTATGCAAAGCACGGGGAAGAACGTAATTCTCGTCTATTCCCTCGTCAACGGGATTATACTTGTCCTCATTCTCACGAAGATGCTCCCGCACTTTCCGCCTTGCGGCTTCGAGTTCCTCTCCGAGTTTCTCGGAATCACGTGCTTTTTTCACTTTTTCAAGCTGTTCAAAGACATATTCGCTCGAAATCCGTGCACCCTCGATCATTGTTGACGCTTTTTTCTGCGCATCTTCAAGTGCTTTTTCAGAGGCTGCAATACGTTCGCGGAGTTTCTTCTCTGCGTCAATTTTGAAGTTTTCGTATTCAGCACGAAGCTGTTCCGTTTCTTCGCGCTGACGTTCGGCGGCTATTCTTGCCGCTTCAAGTTTATCAATAACGTCCTCAAAACGTCTGTCCTCTGAACTTACCTCTGCAAGTGCACGGTCAATTATATGCTGCGGCAGGCCGAGACGCTGAGAAATGGCAAGTGCATTTGACCTTCCGGGAGTCCCGATAGTCAATTTATAAGTCGGGCGCAGGGTATCCACGTCAAACTCGCATGAAGCATTTGTCACTCCCGGGGTATTGAGAGCGTATGCTTTCAACTCTGCGTAATGTGTGGTTGCTCCGCAGAGGGCACCGACACGTCTGACTTCGTCTATAACGGCAATGGCAAGCGCGGCTCCCTCGATAGGATCAGTCCCCACGCCGAGCTCGTCAAAAAGCACCATGGAATCGGGAGTCAGTTCTTTTACGATAGTGACAATGTTCACCATGTGCGACGAGAAGGTGGAAAGAGACTGCTCAATGCTCTGTTCATCACCGAGATCAACGAGAACCCGCCCCACGACTGAAACACAGGAGTTATCGTCTGCCGGAATATGAAGTCCCGACTGGACCATGAGAGCAAAAAGTCCGAGGGTTTTAAGCGTTACGGTCTTGCCTCCCGTATTGGGACCCGTAATAACAAGAGTATCAAAATCTCCGCCAAGACGGATATCCACGGGAACGACTTTTTCTTTCGGGATCAGCGGATGGCGGGCATGCCGCAGATCAAACAGACGCACGTCGGATGAAATTTGCGGCTGTGAGCCGTTCATCTGAACTGACAGATCGGCACAGGCAAATACGAAAGCAAGTTCGTCTATATTCTTATTGTCATAGACGATTGTCTCCGAAACAGCAGATACAGCGGCTGAAAGATCATAAAGGATCTTTTCGATCTCATGCTTCTCCTTCGCTTCAAGTTCGCGCAGTTCGTTGTTGGCGTCAACTACCGCCATAGGCTCGATAAAAAGCGTGGCACCGGAGGATGATGTATCATGAACAAGTCCTTTTACATCATTTTTATGCTCTGATCTTACCGGAATCACATAACGCCCGTTACGGATCGTTACAATATTTTCCTGAAGGTATTTTGAATAAGCACCTCCCGTATACTTTGTCAGTATCTCACGGACACGCGCCGACGTCTGACGGATCTTCCTGCGGATATCACCAAGTGCCGGACTTGCGTCGTCGGCGATCATATCTTCCGATATGATCGTACTGAAAATCCGTTCTTCAAGTTTACGGTCGGGCACAAGGCGTTCAAAAACCTCGTCAAGTACAGTTTCAAAGGTGCGGTTCGTTCGTTCATAATCAAGAAGTCCGCGGCAGGTGCGAAGTACGTCGCCGACATCCAGAAGTTCGCGGGGCGTAAGTGCCGCACCTTTGTCGGCGCGTTCACAATGACCTGAAATGTCTTTAACGGAACCGAACGGAGGCATTCCTTTTTCGTTATAAAGACGCTTTGCGTCGGTAGTTCGCCGCTGAAGCGTAAGAACTCGGACTTCGTCGTCTTCCGGTACAAGATCAAGTGCCGCCTGACGCGCGCCTTCCGTACGGGCAAGATCGGACAGCATCTGTCTTATTTTATCAAATTCAAGTAATTTTACTGTTCTGTCGGGTAAATACATTTAAATTTCCTCATTTTTAATTGTCTGTCGTTGGATATTATCACATTTTCAATATCTCACGGTATAGTTTCAGCGAAGAAAATCCACGTCCGAGATGATTCAGAATATATGTCTCGCAGATCACGGACAAAGCATCCGTGTCGGCGGCATCTTTCAGTTCAAATGACAGCATTCTCGCCTGCGGTGCGTCAAGAACGTACCGCATCGCCGCAAGAACTGCTGTTGGAAGCGGTAGCAGGATCGAACGGGTGCCGTATGGATCCGTCACCACCTGATCCGGAAGAGGAGTACTGCCGTCCGGCATAGTGGGTTTCGGAGCCGCCGCTACGCAGGATGAGCAGACAGTACACCCGTTCATTACGTCAAGATACCACGCCTCCGCAGTCGCTTTTCCGCATCTGCCGCAGATATCAAGTTCCGGCATATATCCGGATAGAGCGGCGGCACGAAGTTCAAACACTGCCTTTACGGTTTTTTCGTCGCGTATCCCGCGGTCAAGAGCGTGCAGGGTGTTCAGCATCAGCCGCAGAAGATCCCCTGCGGGCATTTCCTCACCTGAAAGATCATAACACAGATCGGCAAGGTATTGGGCAAGATACAGTTTCTGCAAATCTGTTCCGATATTCACAAAAGGCTCGGTTACCGAGGCGTCGCGGAGCCATGAAATCTCTCCTTTGCGGTGGATCTCGTAGTTCCCCCACACGAAAGCACGGCAGGCGGGCATCACACGGCTTTTGAGCGATCTCGCGCCTTTTGCAATAACCGTAATACGTCCCTCGTCTGCGGTAAGAAGCGTAAGTATTTTATCGTGATCTCCGCTCGGAAGTTCCCTTATAACAAGGGCATCCGCGGTTTTATCGCAAATTGCCATTTTCGCTCCTTTCGCAGATTTATTCACAGATTTATGGGTAAATTATGGTATAACCGTGGAATTAATATGGGATCTGAATGGGATCTCGCCGATATGATTTATACTTCGTCGTCAAGATCCGCGTCGTCGTCTTTATCTTCTTCGAGATCTTTCTTATCATAGCCGAAATTCCGCACAAGTCCCTCGGAATCGCGCCAGTTGTCCTTTACCTTGACCCAAAGATTCAGATACACCTTCGTCCCTGTTACTTTTTCAAGTTCCTCTCGTGCGTAAGTGCCGATCTTTTTGAGTACGTCGCCGTTCTTTCCGATTATTATTCGCTTGTGGGTTGCTTTCTCGCAGATTATCTCCGCCCGGATGCTTGTCAGATTTCCGTCCTCGGTATAATCCTCAATTACCACGGCAATCCCGTGCGGAACTTCACGGTCAAGTGCGCGCAGAAGTTTCTCGCGGATTATTTCCGAAGCGTACTGACGCATAGGCTGATCCGTCACTTCATCCTCCGGGAAAAACCACTCGGATTCGTTCAGGAACTTGGATAACTCGTCAATCACCTCATCCACATGATTTCCCGAACGCGCGCTGACAGGAACAACGGCATCAAACTCGTGAAGTGCGGCATATGCCGCGATAGCCGCGGCGATCTGCTCACGGTTGCAGGTATCTATCTTATTCAGCACAAGAACCGACGGAGTTTTGCTTTGTTTGAGGTATTTTATGACATTTTCTTCCGTCTTTGTCACGGGTTTTGTAACGTCAGCAACCAGCATTACAACATCTCCCTGCTGCATACCGACCTTTGCGGCACTCACCATATACTCACCGAGGCGGTTTTTCGGCTGATGGATCCCGGGAGTATCAAAAAAGACGAACTGATCCTCCCCCCGCGTAAAGATCCCGTGAATGCAGTTTCTCGTTGTCTGCGGTTTGTTCGATACTATTGCAACTTTCTCACCGAGTATGCAGTTCATAAGGGTGGATTTTCCGACATTCGGTCTGCCGACTATGGAGATAAATACTGTCCTTTTCATTTATTATTCCTTTTCACTTATTGGTTTGGCTGTTCTTTTCGACGAATTCATATACGTCGGCACCGGATGCCGGCCCGTCGTACTGCTGTTCCGTCTTTTCAAGTTTTGATTTGTCCCGATAGAATATGTAAAGTTTGTTCTCGGAACTGTCTGCGGACAGCATGATATAATCAAGTTGGGATAATTCCGTATCGTAATATGCCCACAGAGTGAACCCCGTTTCCGAGAGTGGAAATTCATACAAGGGACCGTGAGTCCCGTGACGGAATCCGCGAAGATCGGATAGTTCTGTATCAATGCCTTTGTCCGCGACGGCGGCAACATAGTCAATGCTCATAACCGGCGTTTTGTCGTTTCCGTCATCATCGCACGAAACCGAAAGCAGAGTAAAAACCATGACGGCGAACAAAATGCAGACCGTTTTTGCCACATTCTTCATTTATTTTACCTCAAGTCCGAGTATTTTCATTATTTCTCTCTGACGGGCACGCATATCGGCATCTTCCGCTTCTCCGAGTTCGTGATCGTATCCGAGCAGATGCAGTGCGGAATGAACGCAGAGAAATGCAACTTCTCTCTCGTAGGAGTGACCGTAAGTTTCAGCCTGAGCGCGCGCGCGTTCAAGAGACAGAACAACGTCACCGAGCTGCAGTCTCTCGCCGTCAAAGGCGTCTTCAAGGTTTCCCGCCTCCGCCATTGGGAACGAAAGAACATCGGTAGCACGGTCTATGCCGCGGAATTCCCTGTTTATCTGTCTGATTATCTTATCGGAAACGAAGGTCACGGATACCTCCGCATCATCTTCAATTCCCTCATATTCAAAGGCAGCTGTGAGAGCTTTCGTAACGAGTCCGCGGAGTGCCTCGTCCGGTTTCTCTTTCCGGCAGCGTGTCTGAAAATCAACATACAGTTTCATTTTTTATTCCTTTCTTTTTCAGGGTTTGCGAAAACGTGCGGGAGCGGGGCGGGTTCCGGAATTCTGTCCGCTCTGTGAATTTTTCTGGTATCTGCGGTCATTCTCCCTCTGTGCATTTTCCCGCTCGAATTTATCGTACGCAAGAATTATTTTCTGAACGAGTTTATGACGCACGACGTCACGTTCCGTGAAATTGTGGATCGCTATATCCTCGATTCCGTCAAGGATCTTCACAGCAGACCACAGTCCGCTTCTGACGCCGCCCGGCAGGTCGGTCTGTGTCAGATCTCCCGTTACCACAGCCTTTGAATTGTTCCCGAGACGTGTCAAAAACATTTTCATCTGCTCAAATGTCGCATTCTGCGCTTCATCAAGTATTATGAACGAATCGTCAAGCGTTCGTCCGCGCATATAGGCAAGAGGGGCAACTTCAACTATCTGCTTTTCAAGATTACGCTGATAATTTTCCGCCCCCATCATCTCAAACAGAGCGTCGTAAAGCGGACGCAGATAAGGATCTATCTTGCTTTGCAGATCCCCCGGCAGAAATCCGAGTTTTTCCCCTGCTTCAATCGCGGGACGGGTAAGGATTATCTTATTGACCTGTTTATCCCGCAGAGCCTTTACAGCCATTGCCACCGCAAGGAAAGTCTTTCCGGTGCCCGCAGGTCCGGTACCGAGTACCACGGTATTCTTTTTTATGGCTTCCACATACTGACGCTGTCCCACAGTCTTCGGCTTTATGGGTTTTCCCTTTGAAGTGACGCAAATGACGTTCTCGTCAAATGCTTCAAGTTCACTTTCCCTGCCGTCTTTGACCATATCAATAACGTATATAACAGTCTGCTCGGGCAGTGAATCCGCGCGGGATGCCATTTTTGCCATTGTCTGCAAGGCTTTTCCCGCCGCGGAAACACTTTCCGTGCTGTCACCGGTAATTATCAGCGTGTCGTTTCCGTCGCTCCCGTCGGAACGGTTGTGGACACTGACACCGAACGCATTCTCCACAAGCCGCATATTTGCATCAACCGCTCCGAACAGTTTTGCCGTAAGTGCCGGATCGCCGGTTTTCAGTATTTTCTGTTCCATATCGTTTTCTCCGTTTTTTTCTTTATCTGTCCATAAAAATGAAGTCGGTATATTCTTCTCACTCACCGCCAAGCACGAAAGGCACGGGCAGAGCAATATTCTCGTTACAGTCCATTTCACATATAAGGGTTATTCCGTTCTCTGTGGCACTTTCGGTAACTGCGCTGCGGAGTACAGTCATTCCCGCCGTCTCCGCGGCAATCTTCCGCGAAAGTTCAAGACGTGCAAGTGCCCGTGCTTCCTCTTCAGTGCGGTTTTTCTCCGTTTTTTCGCTTATCATTTCAGTTTCAAAAACAAGTCCGGCGGGAACGGTGTGTCTGTCATCTTTATAAACATACCATACCGAGTTTATTGTATCACAAAACGATCCCTCATTTCCATAGTTTTTGAAAAGTTTTTGCTCATATCCGAAAAAAAACAGAGAAATACCCACAATTTTTCTCTTTTCCGGTATGCTTTCCTCGTAAACGAGCGGTACTGTGACGCTGACTGTGTGCGTTGTTCGCGCCATAACTTCTCCCGCCGCCCTGACTATCCGCAGTCCCATTCTTTCGTTTTCAATTATTCCGGTCACAAGCAGCTCGCCGCGTTTTACAGTCGCTCCGATCTGCGGAACAGGTCTGCCTCCCGACAGCACGTATCCCGTAACAACTCCGTCGCGTGATGCCACAAGGTTTACTCCGTCACAATCCGCGTCCGTCTGTTCCTGCGGAGAATGTTCCTCCCTTACCTGCACGAATGCGACCGTTCCGGACACGTTGATGCTGAGCCATGCAATATCGGAACTCTCCCTTTCCACGTCGGAACGTACCGTGTCTATGTCAATATCTTTTTTTCTCGCGCCGGGACACACTCCGTACTGTGCGAGAAGTGAGACTATTTTTTCCGACGGAACACTTTCGTTTCCCGTTATCTGCACTTCCCAGAGGACACTGTTCCCGAGAACAATAATTGCAAGTGCCGCCGCAAGTCCGATCCACAGTCCGATCCGCATTTTATATCTGTTCAGTACATGCGGAAGTCCCCACAGCGACTCGGATGATGCTTCGATCCCACGTTTTTCAAATAGTTCCGACAGAAGTTTCGCCGTGTAATGTGAAACCACAAACCGGGTCACGGACCGGCTGCCCCCTTCAGGATCGTCGACCGTAACGGAATCCTCAAATTCACGGTACACCGCCCCCGTCCCGAGAAGCACGTTCAGCACTTCAAGTGTATTATCGGCAGAAACTGTGATCCTGCATCTTCCCGGGATCAGTTCCGTAATGCTCCCGCGTTCTTGCCTTTTTTTATCTTTCACCGCCGTTACCTCCGCCGCCGAGATCGCAAAGATCGATCCCGCGGATCTCTCCCTCTATACCCGTCTGTCCTCTGTAATACGTCGTCATTGTCAGTCTGCATCCGCAGACAACAATCACTCCGCGGCGCAGGCGCAGTCTTATACGCTCGGGAGAATATTCGAGAATCTCCTCACATCCTCCTACGAGAAGTCCGTTTCTCCCCCTCAACTCAAGCGTCAGTCCTCCGTCAACCGTATCGGAAGGAATATCAAAAAATTTTGAAAATTTCTCCGCCGCAGTCGGCACGCCGCCCTTTCTTTTCCCATTTCTGCTCAATTTCTCTCCATCTCCGTTCAGAGCTTCTGCCTTACACCGGAAATACTCACTTTTCCGGCGTGAGTATCAAAGCATTATTCCGTTCTGAACGGAATAAAAATAGAATATCCACGCCATGCCGTACGGCATTACGTTGGTCTTTTCAATTCTATGCTGAAACGTCGGGGGAAAATAACGTGAACGAACAAAGTTGCGTACATAAGGAAATCATCACGCAAAAAAAGCCGCGCATAACCGCACGTACGGCAGTCACATGCGCAGTCGGAGGTGTTTTTATTCTTTTACTGCTCGCAGAACCCGACAGTTCCGTTGAATACATGACCCGGGGACTCAGACTTTGCGTAACTTCGGTGATACCTACGCTTTTTCCGTTTATGGTAGTGTCGGGAATACTCACTCGATCCGGATGCGGTCAACTGCTCGGTATCTGCTTCGGATCGCCCATGCGCCGTCTTTTCGGAGTCGGGGGAGCGGGTGCCGCCGCAGTCCTGCTCGGCGCGGTTTGCGGCTTTCCCGTCGGTGCCGTCACTGTTGCCGCCATGTTCTGCCGCGGAGAACTCGACCGCAGTGAAGCTTCTCACGTTCTTTCATTCTGCAACTACCCCTCATCTGCATTTATGATCACCGCAATCGGCGTCACCCTTTTCGGCAGCCGTAAGATCGGAGTTATTCTGCTCATATCCGTCTATCTTTCCGGAGCAATTTGCGGCATGGTCGGCGCGCGTCTGCTGCACCGGAATACCGTACATAACGACAATTTGTCTCAATGCCCGCCTTCATCCGCATCTTCTTCCGTCGTGATCGCGCGCGGAGCGGTAACCGATGCCGTTGCTTCCTCGGCTGAGGCTATGCTCTGCGTTTGCGCATACGTGGCATTTTTTTCCGTGGTGACCGGCTGCCTCGGGCGGATTTTCAATGCTTTTCCTCACTCCGGAATATTTGACGCACTGCTTTATTCTTTCTTTGAACTTACGTCCGGTGCCGCTGCCTCGGCAGCAATCCCGGATCCGACAGCAGGTATCTCTCTCTGTGCCGCAGCTGCAGGATGGTCGGGACTTTCGGTACATCTTCAGGTCATGTCTGCAGTCTCCGGCACGGGAAAAGACGGCGCGGGGATTCCCGTTATGCCATACATTGTCTCAAAGGCATGTCAGACTGTCCTCGCCATGATGATCTGCCGCCTTCTTCTCTTGTTTCTTCCTCCCGAGACTCTCCTCCGTCTTCCGGAAGCAGACGCCGTGACCGCTCTTTCAGCCGTAAATTTATCACGTACTGCATCTGCCTGCGGCACCTTGATCGCAAATACTTCTTTTGCTGTTTCAACGGTAATTATGTGCATCAAAAAACTTGACATATGACGAAATTTTTGATATAATATTCATAATAGTCGAATTGTTCCGAACGGAGGTCAGATTCACTTATTATGAATAACATAACGATCACCGCAAGCCTTGAATACACCGGGCTGCCGTTCTCCGTGTGGACTTTGATCTGCGCGGTGCTTCTGCCCGTTCTCTGCGCCGCCGCAGTATTCGTATTTCTGAGACGCGCCTCCATTTCACGCAAACTGATCTGCTATTTTGTGACGACTCCGATATACGTCGCCGTTACGGTATTCGTTTTCGGTGATCTGACAGATATTGCAGAAAGAATCCTCCCCCGCGTCCACGAAGTCTGTCTGCCGTTTGTCGGTTTCATTTCAGCACTCACCGTCGGTATACTTTATCTCAGCATTGCCTCTCTCATCTGCGGTGCAGGCATTATGCGACGCGGCGGTGCCGTTGCCAATGCCATCACCACCATCATATGCTTCATTCTGAGCGGATGTCTTACATACGCTTCGTGGACTTTCTGCGCCGATCCCGCATCTATGGAGTATTCGATCTACTCCACACTTCCTCTGAGATTTATTCTTCCCACCGGAACCGCCGGTATCGTTCCCGAGGCAATACTGAATTCAGGAATAGATCTTATCTCTGCAATTATATTCATTTTATTCCTGATTGCGTATTTTCTTTGTTTTCTGTCGACAAGAAATACGGAATCGACGTACCGCGAAGATGACCTTCCGGAAGATGAATATTCTCCTCTCAATGAGGATGTACCGATCGACAACCGCCGCCGTATGAGAAGTCTGCGCCGTGAAATGCGCGACGAAGAAAAAGGAAACGTATCCGCAGATAAGGCAGCAGAGTTCGAATCCTGCTGTGCATACTGTGAACACGCCCGCCGTCTTACCGGCGATTCCGGTAACTCGCTGTGTGACTTCAACGGAATCGTAAATGCATCTCATATTTGCCGCAAGTTCGTATATGATCCGCTGAAACGTATGCCGTCCCGTGTTAATTCGGAATTTTCTGCTCAAAACGTCGAACTTGAAGAAATAGTCGAACTTGAAGAGAACATCGAACTTGAAGAGAAGATCGAACTTGAAGAAAATGTCAGACTTGAAAATAATGTTAAACTTGATGAAAATATCGATTTCGATTTTCCCGAATCACCTGAACTTCCGGAATTCCCGATATTTCCCGATTTTTCCTGACGTATCCTTATGCTCGTATTCTATGATATACAGAGACTTGATGTGCTCTCTGTCAAGTAGACAAACGAAGTTTTAAAAGTGTTTTATAGGGGTTGTAAAAAAAGTCAATACTTTTTTACAGCCCCTCAAAAGCAGTGGTCAGGAGTCACTGCTTTTTGACGCGACATTGGCGTTTTTGCCTTGAAACAAGGATGGATTTTACTCTTTTTTCAGGGCAAAACGGCGGTGTTCATACACCAAGCCAAAGTTAAAAAACTCGTTATCGAGTTTTTTAACACCCCCTTCTTTGTGACTTGAAAGCGGTGTGATATCCCATCGGTGGGTACTGTCAAGTATTTTTCGCAAATTCACATCTGAAAGAATGAAGAAATGCGCCGAATGATCGGCGATGGAGCGGCTACGCTCCGCTTAATTACCCCGAAGCGTCTGCCGGCGGCTTTGTCAAGGGCGGCGCAGCCGTGCCGCTTGCGGCATCGTGACCCTTGACAACGGCGACGGCAGATGCTATTGTCAGGCAATGTCAAAGTTGCTTTCGGTCAAGTATTTCATGCAAAGATACCGCTTTGAGCCCCACTCCTTTCCAGAGACATACCGCAATCTCGCACAAACAAGCATCAGTGCGGATTTGCCGTCTGGAAAGGTTCCGACCACTCTTGTACGCCTGCGGATCTCACGGTTCATTCGCTCAATGACGTTGTTGGTGCGGATCTTCAGCCAATGTTGTGACGGAAAATCCATATAGGTCAGAGTTTCTTCAATCCCGTCTTCTACCTTCTTGGCGGCTTCCTTGAGCCTCATCGCCTTGAGTTGATCTACGACGTCCTTTGCTTTTTTTCGTGCCGCTTCCTTACTTTCCTGCGCGTGAATGGCTTTCAGCATTCGCGTGACTTCACGCATTTTGTTCTGCGGAACGACTGAAAAGACGTTACGGTAGAAATGTACTGTACAACGCTGGTATTTGGCTTCCGGAAAGACCTCGGCGACAGCGTTGCACATTCCGAGACATTTGTCACCGACAACCAGTTTTACGCCGTCAAGACCGCGCTCTTTGAGCCACACGAGGAAGATTTTCCAACTGTCGGCGTCTTCCTTCATGCACCGATGATCTCTCGGTAACCGTCCTCATCGACGCCGATCGCTACCAGAATGCTGACGTTTTCAAACTCTCCGCCTCAGTTGCGCTTCAGATATATCCCATCCACGTAGACATAAGGATATTTGCCGGTCAGCTTCCGATTTCGCCATTCTTCAATGTGGACGTATGCCTTTTGATTCAAATCGCTGATGGTGGACGCCGATACCCGGCTACCCCAAAGTGCCTCGGAAATGTCCTCTACGCGGCGCACCGATACTCCTGCAAGATACATCTCGATCAGGGCTTCCTCTACCGAGCTTTCCCGGCGGCGATAACGCTCAATAATGGCGGTTTCAAACGGAATTCCCTTGAGTTTCGGGATTTCAAGCGTGACCTCTCCCGACGTTGTGGTCAACTTCCGGTTATAGTGACCGGAACGGTACCCTTGCCGCGCTTCGTTCCGTTCGTACTTCGCTGCGCCGGTTAATTCTTCCGCCTCTTTATTCAGAAGCTCGTTCAGCGTTTCTTCTACGCTGTTTCTCACCAATTCTTTGATTTCGCTCTTGACAACCTCTTCGTTTAACTGTATAATTTCCTTGGACATGTTCCTAAACTCCTTTCGAATGTTTTGTGTGACAACTTCATTCTACCAGAGTTTTTCGAGCATGTCTATCTTTTTTGCTCAATTTTTGAATTTGCGAAAAATATTATACCTTATCCATCGGTGTCATTCAACCAAGTTCAAGTTAGTATCTCTTATTGTTGTAAAACCGAAAAGACAGGCATTATTCCTGCCGTTCTGCACTTGATAAAAATAAAACCGGGCTGTCGCATTAAGACAGCCCGTCAAAAACGGCGGTCAGGAGCCGCCGTTTT